>JBGSIG010000837.1:0-1988 GCA_041742655.1 Ferruginibacter sp.
TGCGGTGAAGGTGGAGGGAACATTGAATGACAACAGTGATATAGATAAAGGCTGGAATTTGGAAATAGCCATTCCATGGAACAGCCTTCATTTACTGGCCAACGGCCGCAGTATACCTCCAACTGACGGGGATGTGTGGAAAATGTTTTTAGGCAGGTTTCAAAAACTTCTGAGTAGTGGTAAAGAAGTTTCGCCACACCCAGCAATGGTACTTAACAGCCACGGAATATATGATACACACTTGCCAGAAAAGTGGAGCAGGATTAGGTTTGAAGTATGAGATCAAAAAATAATAGAGCTGGATTGTCAATTAATTATTAAATAATGCTATGTCAATTTCAAAAAAAGCAAACAGATACTTTCATATTACTTTGTTTATCCTGGTGGCTTTTTCCACTAATGCTACCGGTCAATCATATGCTCTTTTCAATGGAAAAGATCTAAGAGGCTGGCATGTTGATGTTCCGGAAATGGATACCAATTCAACTGCAAAAAATCCTTTTGTTGTTCGCAATGGTATGCTGGTAAGCATGGGTAATCCACAGGGCCATCTCATTACAGACTCAGTGTATAAAAATTACCGCCTGGTGCTTGAATACCGCTTTGCGGGTGAGCCGGGCAATTGCGGCATATTGTTACATGCATCCACACCAAGAGCTTTGTACAAAATGTTTCCCAAATCAATTGAGGCGCAAATGATGCATGACAATGCGGGCGACTTTTGGTGCATTGTTGAGGATATCAGTGTGAATGGTATGGAAAAGCGGCGTGGTCCAAAAAAGGATTGGGGCATTACAGAAGGAAAGGGACGCCGCATAATAAACCTAACAGACAGCTCTGAAAAGCCATTGGGCGAATGGAATACAATGACTGTTGAATGTTATAAGAACTCCATCAGGGTTTGGCTAAACGGCGACCTGGTGAATGATGGTTTCAATTGTACTGCGAATAAAGGTCAAATAGCATTCCAGGCAGAAGGAGCAGAAGTGGAATGTAGAAAAATGGAAATAACTCCTATCAAAAAACTGAGTGAAACCGCTGTAAAATTATAAACCAATTCCTCCGTAACGGGCAACGTAGTAACCTAATCATCAACAGTCATTAAACATGCTTGCCCGGTACACTTTCCCCTGGAATCCATCGGATGCCGTTCTTTTTTTGAGAATTAAGGAATGAGCTCATCGGACTTAAGATGTTAAGGAAAGAAGAAATAAAAACGTCTTAGCGCCTCTACGGCAAAACTATCTTGAAACTTACCTAAATTGCACCTCTAAAAAAATATTCAGCTAATGTTAATAGAAATATTAAAATCAAAAATTCACCGTATTGTTGTTACTGAGGCTAATCTTAATTACGTGGGCAGTATCACCCTGGATGAGGATTTGATGGATGGCGCCAACTTGATTGAAAATGAAAAAGTGCAGGTAGTAAATGTAAACAATGGCAGCCGTATTGAAACCTACGTAATAAAAGGCGGCAGAGGCACAGGTGTTTGTTGCCTTAATGGTCCCGCAGCCCGCCGGGGTGCAGAAGGTGATATTGTAATTGTTATTTCCTACGCAACGATGGATTTTGAAGAAGCGAAGAAATTTAAGCCTGCCGTTATTTTTCCGAAAGAAGGAAATAAATTGTAGGATACAAATCACCGGCTACATAAAAAATTCTTCAGAAACAATTTTACCATCCTTCACTTTGTAAACACAAAGTTCCGTCATTGTTTCCCGTGGGCGCCCTTTCATTGTAACGTCCATCGTAAGTGTAAATGCGATGGTATTTCCGGCTATCAATGGCTCTGATAGTGCGGTTAAATGCATTTCCTCTACCATTGATTCAAACTTACGCCCTTTGTCAAGAATATTCTCCAACCCAACTGTTTGTTTTGCAAACATCGGGGTAGCCATGGGTTCAATACTTATGGCAGTATCGGCATATAATTCTTTTTGTGCCTCTTCGTAATCGCCTTTGCTGCAAAGTTCTTTAAGGCGCTT
>JBGSIG010000838.1:0-2387 GCA_041742655.1 Ferruginibacter sp.
AGGAACTGCAGCCCCTGCCAAACGGGGAATAAGAGGCAGGATAGCGGCCAACAAAACGGAAGATATCACAGAGTATCTTACAAAAGCTGAAGCATTAATTAAAACTTATCTGCCACCGGACCCTGCTAAATTACAGCAAATTGTTGCCGCAGGAACTACTACCGTTGGCGTTATTGTTCCAGGACAGCAATTCAAACTTAGTTTTCCAAATTACAATTTGCCGGGCGACCAGTTAGACATAACGGTAAATAAGGCGAGCGAAATTTTGATGGGTGTTGCCGTATCTTCTTATATTAAAGATGCAAAGGATAAAGTTACTTTTAACTTAACCTATGCCTCTCTGCCAGACGGTACACAATATGCCGGGCAAACAACTTTAGAAGCCACTGCAGAAAGCGTTAAAATTGTAATTGTAAATTCCGGATATACTTTGGGTAAACCATAAATTTACGCAGGCTTGAAAAGGTGAAAAAGAAAAGTAGTTATTGCTCAAAACCGGCTTCAGTATGAGCCGGTTTTGTAATTCTGCGAAACACAACATGGTTATGAAAATGCCTTGATTGGCACAGACGTAAAATGGTATCACCTTCCAAATGTATACCCGAGTGTAAAATTTACGCCAAAATCATTTTTGGCCACTGCTCCTGCTGGTGGCCGGCTATCGAAATTATCATAAAAAGTTAATCCAACATTGAAGTCTTTAAGAACTTCATATTTGGCGCTAAGGTTGGCATTCATCCTGATGCGCCCCCAATCTGTAAGGCCGGCATAAAAAATGCATTGTGCATCTATAGAAACCTTTGGAGTAAAATAGCGAAACCTTTTATACTGAAACGACGCAAGAGCTTCAAGGCTAGAGGTATAAGTTTTACTTTCATCAGATTGCTCCACGTTGTATGAAAGCCCGGTACCAGTGAGGAATTTTTGGTGATTGTCGTTAAGAAGCAGTTTACCGGCCGCCCCCGTTACGAGGAACCGATTAGCCAACCCAAGTTGAGTATTTTGCTGCCAGCCAATAGAGGATGCCAGGTAATAGTTATTTTTTAACTGCCTGAGGATGCTGAGTGTGGCTTGCTGGTTTTTTGAAATAAGGCTGTCCGACGAGGTATTGGAGATTACAGAATTCAACAATAGCGTCATTTCCATTCTTGGTTTCGTATAGGTAGTAGAACTGTTGAAATTAAATTGTAAAATATCGCTCGACTTAGTGTAATTGAAACCCATACTAATATCCCCGCTAAGCCGTTTTAAAAAATTGTCTTTTATTTCAACTATTTCCACAATATCACCTAGGGTGGTATGATGTTTTTCATAAAAAGCTGAATCAAGCCGGGTTACATATACCTCGCCATGGGGCAGTGTAACCTGAAAAATTTTGTCGGAAGTAATCCTGACAACTTCTTCCCATTTTATTTGCACCGTGCCGGTGGCAGTCATGTTAAAGTCTACCTGGGCAAATTTCATATCATAAATTTCACCGGTTAGGATGTCGCCATTTCTAAGAAAAAGTTTATCGGTTTTTTGCGCCAGCAATGTTGCCGGCAACGTAAACAGCAAAGCCAATATGAGTATCTTAAATACAGGTGTATACATAACTAAAACTGTCGGTCTTTTTATGATATCATCAGTAATGAACCCTTCTTAATCAATAGGATAAAAATAATGATTAAATTGTTATAAGAGAAAATCACTTAAAGCTAAGTGCAGCTATGCCCTTAAAGAAGGGTATTTAATATTGCATAAATGGGAAGTGGTAATTTTTGTGATAATAGGGTTACATTCATGTTGGTGAAGGCAAGTAATTTTTTTGATTGGCGATACAACTTATTACTATAAGTCTATATTTGCAACGGAAGTAATTTTTTATCAAGCTTTGTTGCAGATTGAACAAATGTTTATTATTTAATTAGGGTTATGAGAAAATTTTGTGCGCCCGGTAAAAAAAAAGCCGGGTACTGTAGTTTAGCAGTATGTATGCTGTTGATGCTATTGTGCGCAAATTTGAATTCCGCCGCACAGGATCAAAATACAACCGGTGCTCAAAAAGATACCGTGGCAGTTGTAGCCGAAAAGGACACCGTGGCAATAGTTGATTTAACTGACATTTTGCGAAAAATATTTAAAAAGAAACAGGATTCTGGTGAAATTAAAAAAAAACGTGAAATAGCCCTGCTACCCACGTTTGGATATAACCCAAGCCTCGGGTTTCAAATTGGTGGCAAGGTGTCTGCAGAAAAGCAATTTGGAAATCCTGCTGATACAAAATCTTCACTCATCGGTTTAATAGCTGTTTATACATCAAAAGGAATAGTCAATTTGCAGGCTATCCATAATATATTTACAAAAGGCAATAAAATGAACTGGCAAGGCAACCAGCAATTGACGTT
>JBGSIG010000839.1:0-4305 GCA_041742655.1 Ferruginibacter sp.
TAGTGATTGGCGTAATGAGTCAATTCATTATCATGCCGCTGGTAGGCTTTACACTTGCTAAAACAACTGGCTTTGCACCGGAAATAGCCGCCGGTATTGTATTGATTGGATGTTCACCAAGCGGGCTTGCATCTAATGTAATGTGTTACCTGGCCAAAGCCAACCTGGCCCTGTCACTAACTGTTACCGCACTCACCACTTTATTAGCGCCATTTATAACGCCTTTTTTAATGAAAATTTTTGCCGGTGAAATGGTGGAGATCGATGTATTAAAAATGATGTGGGATATAGCTAAAATGATTATTATTCCAATCGGTGCCGGATTGATATTCAATAAACTTTTAAGCGGTAAATCTAAATGGCTCGACGATGCTATGCCCCTTGTATCCATGTTTGGAATCGCCTTCATCCTCACCATCATTACAGCCGCCGGCAGGGATAGTTTATTAAAAATAGGGCCACTGTTAATAGTGGTGATGCTTATTCATAATTCATTTGGTTATTTATTGGGTTATTGGAGCGGACGGCTGTTTAAAATGTGTGAAAAAGATTGCAGAACCATTGCCATAGAAGTGGGTATGCAAAATGCCGGCCTGGCCTCAGGCATTGCAAAAGAAATGGGAAAAATTGCAACAGTAGGCCTTGCTCCGGCAGTATTTGGTCCGCTCATGAATGTTACCGGATCTATCCTTGCCAGTTGGTGGCACAACAGGCCGCCAAACGATGAATCAGCAAAAAGGAAAGAAGCCTTCAGCAATTAAAATAATCTATCATTTTAAATATAAAAACCATGATTAAGTATCTGTTGTTTCTGTCAATAGGCATTTGTGTGGGCCTGCAATCTAAAAGCCAGCATGTACAAATAAGTAGAGAAGAACTGATTGCTTTAACGCCAGACTGGAAAGGCGAACGGTTTGCTGACGGAAGGCCGAAAGTACCCGATGATATTATCCGCAGAATGAAAACAGTGAGTGTGGAAGAGGCATGGGCAACGATGAGCAACGCTGGTTACAGGTACCAGATTGCTGAAGGATGGGAAGTCATCAATCCTGATAGTGTATTGGTAGGCCGGGCGGTTACCACAACATTTATGCCCGGACGGCCCGATGTATGGAAGGCGATTGATTCACTGGGAAAAAAAGAAGGCAGAAGAGCTCAAAATGTATGGGCTGTTGAAATGCTGGTAAAGGGTGATGTATATGTTGCGGATCAGTTTGGCGCAAAAAGAAACGGGCCTACCATTGGTGATAATGTAGGTAATGCCATCTATGCAAAAACAGGAAATGGAATTGTGTATGACGGTGCATTAAGAGATGTGGAGGGCCTTAAAGAAATGGGTGGCTTTACGTCTTTCTACACCAGCTACGATCCTTCTTATCATAATCCGGGAGCGGGACCAAACAAGGATTTGACTACGATGATTGTGGGCATTAACACACCCACACGCATTCGCACAGTAACAGTAATGCCGGGTGATGTGGTATTAGGCAAATTGGGTGTGGTGGTATTTATTCCACCGCATTTGGCCGAACGGGTTGTTACTACTTCTGAAATAGTGAGGTTGAGAGATATGTTTGGTCATGAACGGTTAAAAGAAGGAAAATATACCGCAGGGCAAATTGATACCCGATGGTCGGAGGAAATTGAAAAAGATTTTTCTAAATGGCTCAACGATCACATCAATGAATTACCTGTGGGAAAAGCACAAATACAGGAATTTTTGAAAGAACGTACCTGGTAATATAAACAACATTTCAAGTAAAATAAAACTAAACCAAATGTCAAATTCATCAAGAAGAAACTTTATAAATAAAGCAGCCCTTGCTGCTGCAATAACACCATTTGCCTCTTTAACAAATAGTTTTGGGCAGGGTCTTACCAATGCAGTTGAAAAAACCCCGAAAGTTTCTGCACCATCCGACTTAAAAATTACCGATGTAAAATGCGCCTATTCGGGAGGCGGATTGTTTGTAAAAATTTCTACCAACCAGGGTTTAGTGGGCTATGGCGAAGGAGTAGATGCTGTTGGCGGAACGTATTATTTAGTGCAACGGCTGGGCAGGCAATTAATCGGCAGAAGCCCATTATCTCCGAATGCTATTTTTGAACAATTTCGTAAAGCAGCTTTTTTTGGAGGTGCACAATCAGGCATGTATATAGCTGTTTTAAGCGCATTTGATGCGGCTTTATGGGATCTGTGTGGCAAAGCATTGGGTGTGCCTGTTTATCAATTACTGGGTGGCAAATTTCGTGATAAAGTAAGAGTTTATTGCGATACCCAGTTATACTCTGTTCGCAATCCTAAACCCGAAGAATTTGCAAAAGTAGCCAGGGTTGCAGTTGACAAAGGTTATACCGCCATTAAATTTGATCTGGACGAAGCAAATGATCCCAATAAATATGACAGATGGAACTGGACGGCAAGCCTTGCTGAAGTAGAAAGAATGTATAACTCGATGGACGCTGTGCGAAAAGAAGTAGGCCCTCATATTGATATTTGTTGCGACATGCATGGACGGTATGATGCACCTACGGGAAGAAAGGTGGCGAAGGTGATGGAGCCGATCAACCTAATGTGGCTGGAAGAACCTGTGCCTGCTGATAATGTAGATGTATATAAAACCATTACGCAGGAAACAAGTACGCCCATTTGCGGTGGAGAAAATTTTTACCTCACTTATGGGTTTACCCGTTTATTGTCAGAAGGTGCAGTGGACTTCATAATGCCGGACCTTCAAAAATGCGGCGGGCTTGGCGAAGGACAACGCATAGCAAACCTGGCCAACGCTTATTACACTCCTTTTTCACCGCACATGGTTGGCTCATTCCTTGGTGCTATGGCCTCTGCACATGTTTGTGCAGCCGTCCCTAATTTCCATATTCTCGAATGGCAAAGCCAGTTCGATACTGAGCCAAAGTGGAAAGACATTATTAAGTACGACAAGCCTTTTATAGAAAAAGGATTTTTAGTTGTATCTGACAAACCAGGCATAGGGGTAGAAATAAATGAAGAGGGATTGAAAAAGTATGCTACACCCGGCGTGCCATTTTTTCAGTAATAATTACCTGACAAATCAGTTAGGTTGAACCTGTTTTTGTTTACAAAAGAAGACTGGAAAAGACGATGCAGGAGTTTAAGTGGCGGAGAAAAAACTATCTTATTTTAAAACCATCATTCATGGACAATTAAAATAGACAGAGATGATTTACCTGGTAGTGGGTGATAAAGCCAAACAATTGGAAGAAGAAAAAAATTAGGCAAACCCAAATGGTGAAGCTGGATATAAGTGGTAAGCCGCTATAAAAAAATTGGCCGGGCTCGCAATGTCACTAAACAAATTATAGGCCAAATTAATGAGAGGCAAGTATGAAAATAAACACCATTGAAATAAATAGTAACTATCTCATTTTGGTGAAAAATAAAACATTAATTTACGGCTGCCAAAATATCTAAACCAATGTGATTTGGGAGGACAATGCAAGTTTTTTTACAATGCTGTAAAACACATTACAATAATTAGCATGATCATTGACGCAATAAACAACCTGCCGGCAGGCAGGTACAAAATTTATAATATTAGTTTGCTGATTATCACAACCCATTTCAATAATTGAACTGCGTCTTATAACAGCAATGCTAAATGTTATGGGCAAGCTAGAACGAGCATCCTACTAACTATCAAAATTTGACAGTATGAAAAATAAAATGACACATTTTGCTATTCACATTGACGACATTGACAGAGCAAAAACATTCTATGACGAAGTATTTGAATGGGGCTTTCAATCTTATGGGCAGTCTGACTTTTTACAAATTAAAGCGGACAAGACCGAAAGTGGAGAATTAATCGGAGCATTACAAGCACGAAAATATTCACCTGTTCCCGAAAAAATTATTGGTTTGGAATGTACAGTTGGTGTTGAAAACGTTGACGAGATAATTGAAAAAGTTAAAACCAAAGGTGGACAAATGCTTATGCCAAAAACTGTAATTCCTTATGTGGGTTGGATAGCAAAATTTTTGGACACAGAAGGTAACCTAATTTGTGTAATGCAATACGACAATAGTGCAAGATGACAAAACCAAGACTAATACATCCTGACTTCTTGTTTCTTTTGGACTTTAAGGACAAAAAAGTAATTGAACTGTTTAAGGACTTAAGAGAGTTCATACTTGAAATTTATCCTGACAGTAACGAGTTACTATATCATACTCACGCCTTGACAACCGTATTTTCAATTTCAGAAAAGTTATCAGACGCATTTTGTATGCTTCCAATTTATACCAATCATTTAAATTTAGGA
>JBGSIG010000840.1:0-3242 GCA_041742655.1 Ferruginibacter sp.
ACGGGTAGGTGCTGTCCAGTATTTATGAAAAGTGTACACAAGTTTTGTATCGAAAGGTGCGCCAAACGGAGTAAAATCAGAATCCCATTGTGCCCCGCCTAAAAACAATATATGGTTGCTATCCACTTCCCTTATTGCTGTTGTTAGCTGTTTATACAAAGGCTCCAGCAAGGGGTTTAAGCTTTCTTTATCAAAGTAATGTGCAATGGGTTCATTCAGTAAATCGTAACCAATAATGATTGTTTCATTTTTATAATGTGCAGCAATGGTTCTCCAAATGCCAGTACATAGTTCACGGTCCTGTTCGCTTTCAAAAAGAAAAGGATATCCAACACCATCATCAATATTATCACCGGTTTGCCCGCCGGGCGCACAATGCATATCCAATAGTACATACAGGTTTTCTCTCTTGCACCATTCCATAACTCTGTCAAGGTACACGAAACCCCTTGTTGAGTCATTATCGCCCATGTAGTCTTCGTTGGTAAACATTCTGTAATTAAAGGGTACCCGTATAGAATTCATACCAATTGTTTTCAGGTAATGGATATCATCAGCGGTTATATAATTATCAAGAAATTTTTTCCAAAAACTTCTTGTCCCATTGGCACCAATCAATTCAGAAAAAGTTTGATTGATAAGCCGTGGCGAAGCGGCATCCTTAAACTTAAACATATAGCCTTCCGGAACCAGCCAGTTACCCAAATTTGTACCTTTCATCAGAAATGGTTTACCGCCTGGCGCAATAACATTTTTTCCTTTTGTAGTAAAAAAAGTCTGGGCTACTGAATATCTGCCAGCTATTGCTGAAAGCAGAAACACAAGAAATATTTTTCTAATCATGTTGAAGAAGAATGCAATCGGTTAAGAATATTTTGTTGACACAAACATAGGGTTTTTAACGGCACTGCAATGAATGAAAGTTCAATCTAAAATCTTACGGACGGCAACGTAAAATTGAGTATTGTCTCAGCTTCCAAAAAAATAGTTGTTTCGAAAAAAAAATCTTTTTACATTTTTTTTCGCTCCTTTTTTATTTCTTTTCGCAAAGAAAATAAAACAACTACTGTTATGAGTAGAACAATAACGGATATGACAAAAATGATTATCATAGGGGGTTAGGACAAGTTTTGTTTCAATTAGGTTTCGGATTTATATGTTTCGTTTACATTTATTTCGACATCTTATGCCGGGCTTCACGATATAAAAATGCAACTATTTAACACCTTATTTGCAGTTTTTCGACTGACTGATAAATTAGTTCGACCAACGATAAAATACAGCGGATTTACTCATAAGCAAAGGTATATTCTACTAAGGAAATGATGATACTTTTTCTAGTTCGTTGGTGCGGTAAACCAGTATTCTATAGCAAAGAAAGGAAATGTTGAGTAGTTGTTTTGATGAAAAGAAGATGGCTGGTTCCTCTCCGTCACAAGCAGGGTTGAATAGTTTTACATTTTAGTGATACTTATACGTATGTGCCTTGAGCTGCCAAAATTAAAAATGTCCCTGGTAAGGGGACATTTTCAAAATTTCCTGAAAACTTGAAATTAAACTTTTCTACTTGTGGTTTAGGCTCATTAACTAAACGCGTTTTTTGTATAATGCTGTTTTGGTTTTTCCTCTGACGATGATCAGAGCAGGATCCGAATTTAATCGGATTGGATAATGTTTTCTTTGTTAGGTTTTCTTTGTTGGGTTCGGTTTGGCTTTTTTCGGATAATTGAATTTTGTTGGATTTGATACTTAATTCTAAAACTATTTTGTTTGCCTTTCTGATGTAAAAATGCAACCTTTTGCAGCGTCATTTATTTTTTTTCGGTTAATGGGCTATTTATTTCGACGAATGGATAAAAATTGTCGTTTTGGCAAAAAACGGCTTTCATTTGCTGCTTCAAAATAACGTGTTCAATTGCCGGCTTGGCCTTTTTGTGCCCCCTTAAAAATATTCCCTGCATATAGGTACACGTGAATATCATTTGGATAGTCTTGTTGGCCGAACTTTTTTACTAACTTTAGTAATACAAATAAACACCTATAAAACTTCATCAAAATAAATTGTATGGATTCAAGACGTAAATTTTTGCAAAAAATAACTGCCTCGGCCATTCTTTTTAATGTTCCGGTAAACTGTAAATCGGGCGTACCGGCAATTGTAGAAGAGCCGTATGACGGCCCGGTGTTGAAGGTAGCCATAATGGGGCTTGGCAGCTATGGCAACCGGGTTGCCGAGGCAATGCAAACATGCACAAAAGCTAAACTGGTGGGTGTTATTAGCGGCACGCCATCTAAAATAAAAACATGGCAAGTCAAATATAATATCCCGGATAAAAATTGTTACAACTACGAAAATTTCGACCAAATAAAAAGTAACCCTGATATAGATGCAGTGTATGTAATTACACCAAATGCATTGCACCACAACGAGGTGATACGGATAGCCAAAGCCGGTAAAAATGTTATTTGCGAAAAACCGATGGCACTTAATGCAAAAGAAGGACAGGAAATGATTGACGCCTGTAAGCAGGAGAATGTAAAATTACTGGTAGGGTACAGAATGCATTTTGAAGCAAAAACGTTGGACATCATCCGGATGAGGAATGAGGGCGCATTTGGTAAAATCTTATTTTTCCAGGGATTGTGCGGCTTCAAAATCGGCGATCCGAATCAATGGCGGTTGAACAGGGAACTTGCGGGTGGCGGCGCCATGATGGATATCGGTATCTATGCGGTAAATGGCGCCCGATATATGGTGGGCCAAGATCCCATATGGGTAACAGCACAGGACACCAAAACAAATCCTGAACAATTTAAAGACGGTGTCGACGAAACAATTCAATTTCAATTTGGCTTCCCAGGCGGCGCTGTGGCTTCCTGTTTATCCACTTATGCCATGAGCAACCTTGACCGTTTTTTTTTAGATGGCGATGCTGGATTTGCAGAGTTATTACCCTCAACAGGTTATGGGCCAATAAAAGGGCGCACCAGTAAAGGCGAATTAACCCAACCGCACATTACACATCAAACAGTGCAGATGGATGAAATGGCCGGAATAATCCTGGAAGGCAAAAAACCTCTTGTCCCTGTTGACGGAGAAGAAGCATTAAAAGATTTAAAAATCATCGATGCCATTTACCTTGCAGTAAAAACGGGTAAAAAAGTAGATTTGAATTTATAAGGCCTTAGAATTGCCTGTTGAATCAATATTTTCTATCCCCCATGTCTCATATAATAAATAT
>JBGSIG010000841.1:0-5597 GCA_041742655.1 Ferruginibacter sp.
ACACAATGCCTCCTTTGCTTTTGCAACATAAAAAACAAGGGGGTACTACCCTTAATATTGAAACAACAAATTTTTAGGCTGTAGCCTTTGACTATAAAGTGTTACAGCATTTTTAAACCCGATTTTAGTCGGACAACAATGTAAAAAAATAGTAAATGGCCGTTCAGGCGTTAAGATATTTTTTTTTCTTTGCTACCTTAACGGCAAAACTTAAAAGCGCCCTAATAATTTGTCAATTAAAAAACAAACTACCTACATTTGCACCGAGTTTGGTTTTTTTGCTTCAATGCAAAAGATTAAAAGGGAAGCCGGTGTAATTCCGGCGCTATCCCCGTAGCTGTAAAGCGTAGTGAATGATGAATGATGTATGGTGAAATCTTTGAAGAATTCACTATTGACCATCCGATAGCTATCGGATCACCACTCACACTGTTGAATCTTCATACCACTGTTAAAATAATTAGCGGGAAGGTGTTCAACAGAAGCCAAGCCAGAAGACCTGCCAAATATCAATTTTAATCATTCACGGCTTTCGGGTGAAAGGCATGGAGTTTAAGCGCTGAGAAGCATTTATATTTCTAACAGGTGTTGCGTATTGTTACCATACCTGAATTTTCCGAAAGCAGTCACAAAAAAATTTTTCAATAAATGAAAAAGAAATTTTTATTGGTGACTGCTGTAATTATCAGTAGTCATTTGTATGCACAGGACAGTAGCTCAGTAAATTTGGATGAAGTAGTAATCACTGCTACCAAAACGCCCATTAAAGAATCGCAAACCGGCAAAGTAGTTATTGTAATTGACCAGGCTACATTGCAACTAAATACCGGTAAATCCGTTACAGAAATTTTGAACTACCAGGCAGGTATGTACGTAAACGGGGCTAACAATACATTAGGTTCAAACCCGGATACTTATTTGCGTGGTGCTTCGTCCGGTAATACACTGATATTAATGGATGGCATTCCTGTAAATGATCCTTCCCGTATTGATAATTCGTTCGACCTGAATTCCATCAACCCGGCCCAAATTGAGCGCATAGAAATATTAAAAGGTGCACAAAGCACTTTATGGGGCAGCGATGCTGTGGCTGGGGTAATAAATATAATAACAAAGAAGGGTGGTGTTAATAAAATAAGTCCCTTTGCAACTATTTCTTACGGCAGTTACAATACATTCAGAGCCAATACCGCAATCAATGGAAAGCTAAATAAGTTTACTTACAACTTAACTTACAATCACATCGATACAAAAGGATTTTCTTCTGCAAAAGACACCACAGGCAATGGCGATTTTGATAATGATGGGTTTAATCAAAATAATTTTCAGACAAATTTTGGGTATGCCTTCACCCCAAAATTTTCAGCATCGTTTATGACAAATTATGGAAAGTACAATACCGATCTTGATGCCGGCACCTTTAAAGATGATAAAGACTATACCGGGAAAAATACCAATGCAACCAATTCGCTGGTGCTTCTCTATCAACTAAAAAAAGGAACATTACATTTTACAAACACATTGATAAATGCAAAAAGGTCGATACTAAACGATACTACCTCTGCGCCGGAAAACGGAGACTACACTAACGGAAGCTACAAAGGCAATTCTTTCGTTTCTGAAATATATGGCAACCTCAATTTTAGCACAAAACTTTCCCTGGTTAGCGGCGTGCAGCGGGTTGCACAAAATACCGATCAGCATGTTGAAGGTTATATAAGAGACTATAGTTATGGGTATGAATCGGCGATCGGAAAAGACAGTGCAAAAACCACTAACTACTCTGTTTATGCGTCTTTGCTATTGCTTAATTTAAAAAACTTTTATGCCGAAGTTGGCATACGTTTTAATAACAACAGTCTGTATGGCAACAATACTACTTACTCCTTCAATCCTTCTTATAATATTGATGACAATAATAAAGTATTTATCAATATTTCTTCTGCCTATAAAGTACCTTCTTTATACCAGTTATATAGTGAATACGGTAACACAGGGCTCCAACCAGAAGAAAGTAATAATTATGAGGTAGGTGTTCAAAGTTTTAGCAACAATAAAAAGAATTCGTTGCGCATTGTGGGCTTTAAAAGAAATATCAGGAACCTGATAATTTTTTATACAGATCCGGTTACTTACAGCAGTCAATACATAAACCGCGATAAACAAAATGATTATGGTTTTGAAGTAGAAAGTATTATTGCTATTGGTAAAATAGGTAATTGGGTAAACAATTTTACCTATGTAGATGGCGAAGGGAAAAATGACAATGTGAAAGTGAAGAATTTATATCGTCGCCCTAATTTTACCTTTTACAGCACACTCACGTTGCAACCTGCAAAAGCGTTGACAATAGTTCCTTCTTTTCGTTTTATTGGTAACAGGATTAGGGGTGAGTATGATCCCGGGCCGCTAGTAATGCCACAGTATTATACAATTGATTTTTACGCAGGTTATAATTTCACCAAGCATTTTGTTGCCTTCGTTAACCTTCGCAATATTACCAACCAAAAATATTCTGATATAGTTGGGTACAACAGCCGTGAATTTAATTATGCCGCGGGTATTACAGCCAACTTTTAATACTATTCTTTGTAAAAAAGATAAATGTTGGAACAAAACTGCCGGCATTACGTTTAGCCAATGAATAAACATGAAGAAAAATATTGTCCCAAATGCAACAATGCCTTCATTTGTAAAATGGGGGATATTGCTAATTGCCAATGTAATGCTGTTGAATTAACTGAAGCAACAAGTAATTTTTTAACCAGCACTTATTTCGATTGCCTGTGCAAAGATTGCCTCGCAAAAATTAACGCAGATGTAAAACTGGCGAAAGGTTACCAATTTCCCACACAAAAAGAAATGTTGATTGAAGGATTGCATTATAATAAAGAAGGAAATAATTTGGTATTTACTGCATTATATCATTTGCTAAGAGGCCATTGTTGCAAAAGCAATTGCAGACATTGCGTTTATGGATTTAAGAAAGCATGCACGGGGTAATCCCAGATTCAATTATTTCATCAAAAGAAATTTTTCGCCCCGTTTGTTTATCCTATAGTATTTGTCCTCTTCTATTAGCAATGCTTCGGAGTGTCCGTCTGAATGATGTACATCTAAATCAATTAATTTTCCATTGTGAAAGGCGCTTATTGTGTCGGCGATAATGCTATGGCCAGTTACGATATGTTTTACTTTATACAAATTCAGCGTAGTATCAATTTGATTAACTGTAGCCCTTGGTGTACCCATATAATAGCCGCGGTACCAAAAGGGGCCAAAGTCGCCTATAATAATATCAACCCTCGGATCAGTATAATTAAAAGTGCTGTCGTCGTAATAGGGCCTGGCCATATCGTTAATCTGGCTAACGGAAATATTCATTGTATTCATTTGCGACGATATGCCGGCATGTAGAAACAACAAGTCGCCTATTTTTTCAATAATATTTTTAGTTCTCAACCACCGTCCCAATTCTGAGTCTTTGCCATACAATCCGCTTGTATAGGGTTCATTTAATAACGCTGCGTCCTGAACGTATTTGGATGGCAAATAACGCAAGTCGCCGCTAAGGTTCATTATTTCGTGATTGCCTAAAATAAAGTGAACATATCCACCGGCAGCTTTTGCTTTATCTTCAAGAGAATAAACTAGCCACAGCACTTCAGTAACCTGGTCGCCCCTGTCGAAGAAATCGCCAACAAGCACAAGGCTGCCATCGCCAAAAATCCAATTGTAGTTTGCATCAATTACCCCGCATTGTTGCAACAATTCTCTGAAGGCGGTAAAATTGCCTTCGATATCCGAAATGGCAACTAATTTATTTGCCTTTTTATACTCACTATTCTCGACCTGCAATTTTTTCTTTAACTGTACAGAAAATGTTTTGCCCGGTTCATCTGTTGCCACATTAAGTGTAAGCCCGGCCTTTTCAGATAGCGCAACACTATCGGTTCGGCCTGTTTTCATTCCATCCTTTTCAAAAATATATTTTACTAATATTTCCTTTTTCCCGTAAAGCACGTATGGTCCGTCGTATTGCTTTTCGGTTGCGGCTGTATTGTCGATCATTGAATTATTGCTGTTGAAAAAATAATATCCTGCAAAAACAATAGGAAAGAATGAAAAGGCTATTTTTTTCACTGCATTTATTTTAAAGTATTGTCAATAAAAGCCAACTAGTGTTCATTGCCGGTGTTTGCCAGATACTAAATATAACTAAAATTGATAAAATGCTGCATTCCGCATTTAAATTTTAGCTTTGTTTTGACGGCAACTAACGGACAAAATTATTAACGCAAAGGATTTTGAATCTCTTTATAAAAATCGGCGTTACAACCGGGTATCTGCTACTATTCTACAATTAGTTAATCAATAAAAACTTCTCCCCTCTTTTAGTAATGCGAAAAAATTTTCCAGATTCAACCAATAATGCTTCGGAATGTCCGCCTGCGTGATGTAGCGCTACATTTATAACTTTTCCACCATAGGAAACTGCTATTTTGTCCCCTGCAGGCGAGTGGCCAGCAATAATATGTTTTACGTTGAATATTTCCAGTGTTTTGTCAATTTGTTTAACGGGTGCTAAGGCGCTTCCCATAAAATATCCCCGGTACCAAAATGGGCCCCAATCGCCGTAAATTGTTTCGAGTGCATGGTCACGATAAAAATTACTGCGGTCGGCATAATAGGGCTTTGCTATTTCATTTATCTTTTTAAGTGTGGAAGGTGACAAGTCGTTCATTTCGGAAGACACGCCTGCGTGTACAAACAATAAGTCACCTATTTTCTCAATAATATTTTTGGTTCTAAGCCACCGGCCTAATTCTGAATTTTTACCATACAAACCATCAGTATAATTCTCATGCAGTATTTTGGCATTCTTTAAATATTTTGGCGTTACATATCTAAGGTCCCCATTAAGGTTCATTATTTCGTGATTACCGAGTATAAAATGAACACAACCACCGGCAGCTTTTGCCTTAGTTTCAAGCGAATAAATAAGCCAAAGCACTTCAGTAACCTGGCTACCCCTGTCAACGAAATCGCCCACCAACACAAGATGACCATCTCCAAAAGTCCAATTATAATTAGTATCAATTACTCCACACTGTTGCAACAGTATTCTAAATGCGTCAAAATTTCCTTCTATATCCGAAATGGTTACGAGCCTGGCCGGCATTTCATAGTCGGTTTTGTCAATCTCTAACGTGTCTTTTAATTCTACTGAAAACGTTTTACCCGGCTGGTCGGTTGCTACGGTAAGCCTTATCTTGTCTTTTTCAGAAAGCACAACAGTATCTACCCGTGCTGCTTTTTTTCTTTCATCTTCAAAAATATATTTTACCAATATATTATCTTTCCTGTAAAGAACATAAGGGCCATCGGATTGCTTTTCCGTAATACTTCGGTTTACCGATACAGGGGCCGCAGTTTTGGTGACAGAGCAGCCAGCCAACATCAATGGTAAAAGCGAGCGTATTATTTTTTTCATCAAACCTGGTTTAAGGTAAAGCCATAAACATAACAGCCGGTATTTTCGAAAGCTTATAGAACAATAAATATAAATCAAATTGATGCCCCAAAATACATTCGTC
>JBGSIG010000842.1:0-2606 GCA_041742655.1 Ferruginibacter sp.
GTCAAATTCCTTACCGTCAATTAAAGCGCCGATGTAATTGACTACTACAGTGTCGGAAGGCCCGGGAGTTGCCGAAACCGTGTCGCCTTTTGCAATGATTTCATATTGCAACCCACTTGGCAACACAATAACGCCGGCACGCTTTTTATTGGTTTCCAAAAAAGCCGTAGATTTTGCTTTTTCTATATTGCTCTTAGCAGAAGCGTTTGCCTGTAACTGTTGCTGAATACAATTATTAGCCTGTTGCTCCGTAAGTGATACCGTCTTCTTTTTAAACACATCATCCATTGCTTTCTGCATAGCCGCATAAGTGATTTGTTCAATGCCTTGTTGCCTTAAATTATTGGCCACATTCATACCTAATGCATAGCTAAAAGAGTCAGTGGAGTTTTTAAGTACCGCTACGGCTGGTTTTGCTGCTGCAGCAGCAGGTTTTGGTTTTGGTTTTGTTGTAGTTTTTGTTTGCGCATTTGTATGCAAGGTTGCGATTGCCAGAGCAGATACGACTAAAAAAAATTGCTTCATTGTTTTTTGTTATTTTATGTTTTGTTTAATTTTTTGCCGTTAAGGCGTTAAGATGTTTTGCTATTGATAGTATACGTTCAGACGGAGACCGTCAGAACCGTGTTTATAAATTACTCTTCCCTTATTTCTTTTCCCGTCAGGTGTATAAATACATCTTCCAGGTTGGCCGCCTTTACTTGTTTGGGTCTTTCAAAACCATTTGCTACCAGGTCGTCTATCATTTTATCAGGCGACTCCAGTGCAATGATTTTCCCCTCATCCAATATAGCTATCCTGTCGCACAACTGCTCCGCTTCATCCATATAGTGCGTGGTAATAATAACAGTAGCACCTTTTGATCGAATGTCTTTAATCAGTTGCCATAAACTGCGCCTTGCCTGGGGATCTAAACCCGTAGTGGGTTCATCTAAAAAAACAACTTTTGGCTGATTGATTAAGGTGGTGGCAATGGAGAAACGTTGTTTCTGCCCACCGCTTAATTCCTTGTATTTATTCTTTGCTTTTTCTTCTAAATTTACCAGGCGTAACAATTCCATGGGCTGCACGGGCCTATTGTACAACCCGCCAAATAAGTCTATTAATTCCAACAGTGTTAATCCCGGATAAAAACCAGAGGATTGAAGTTGTACCCCAATGATCTTTTTAATATTATCAGGTTCGGTATCAAGGCTCATTCCATCTACTATCACTTCCCCGCTGGTTTTTTGGCGAAGCGTTTCAATAATTTCCAGGGTGGTCGATTTGCCGGCACCGTTAGGACCGAGTAAACCAAATATTTCGCCCTCAAATACATCAAAAGAAATTCCTTTTACAGCCTGGAAGTTGCCGTAGTTTTTTTTTAAATCTTTTACTGAAATGATCGTTTTTTGCATTTGTATATTACCTATAAATATTTTGCAAATTAAGTGAATTTTGATTTGTTGTTGGCCAATTATTGGTGTTGCTTAAAAGAATTAGCGTTTACTTTAACGTTTGAATAATCATGAATGCCTATCAAATAAAATAACTGCAACAAGCAAGTTATAGTTATTAAATAAATTCCAACTTTGTTATTCTAAAAATTATTTAAGCAATGTGCTTGATAAAGACCTCAATAAGACGGATGCCACGTTTAAGAAAAGCGGCGGGTGTTAAATGCGCTGATATCAATTTTAGATGTTTTATGTTGAATCAATTCAGTTACCAGTTTACCCGTGCCGGTAGCCAGCGATACACCCAACATGGCATGACCGCCCGCAATCACTACATTTTCAAAACCTGTGGCCCGGTCTATGTATGGTAGTCCATCGGGAGTTACAGGCCTCAGTCCACTCCAAATTTTATCAGTTGCGGGAAAATCAATTTTTAATCCCGGATAAAAAGCCTTCGCAGAATCATAAATACCCTGCATACGTTTTATTAATATCGTGTCATTGATGCCACTAATTTCCATAGTACCGCCAATCCTTAGCTGTTGGCCCCAAGGTGTCATAGCGCATCTTCCATCAACTAGTATAGCAGGATAAGTAATATTATTTTCAACATTCGCATAGGTATGACTATACCCTTTACCCGCCTGCAATAATAATTTAACGCCCATCATTTTTGCAACAACCGGCAACCAGCTACCGGCTGCCAACACTATTTCATCACAATTAAATTTGCCTTTATCAGTAGTAATTGCTGTTATCTTATTATTTAGTTTTTCAAAACCAGTTACCCTTGTATTGAGTTGAAATTTCACTCCTTTTTCTTCGAGATAAGCTTTTAATGCTGTCATCATTTTGCCTGGATCTAAATGGCAATCATCTTTAAATAGTATAGCCCCTGCAATATCCAATTCAACATTCGGTTCCAATTGCTGTACTGCTGCCTTTTTTAAACGCTCTACTTTTAACCCAAATTTTTCAGCCTCATCTGCCAAATAAAATTCATGGTCTAATGTTTTTTGTTGCTTGCACATCATCAAACAGCCTTTGGTTTCCATTTCAAATATATCGCCAATATCACTTCGTAAGTCGTCTATCAATCTCCGGCTTAGCTGTAAAATATTATTTAAGTGAGGTGAATTTTTATCAACTGTTTTAGCCGTACTGCTCTTC
>JBGSIG010000843.1:0-6717 GCA_041742655.1 Ferruginibacter sp.
CCTCAGTTAAAAAATAAACAAGGTATACAAATAGCTTGCGGCTCTGGTCAACCTTCTTTCTTAAAAGTTTCACTGCTTCTGCGGTGTTTACGTCGTTGCTCATCCTGTCCAAAGTATATAAGCTTTGCATTACTTTAACCCGGATATTTCTTCTGCTGATCATTCTAAAAGAACTTTTATGGATGGCAAATTTAGGGGATTAAAATTTGGCACGGCCAATTGGGCTCTTTTGTACCAATAAAATATCTGCTAAAATAACGCGGTTTATCAAACGCCCAGGAAGTGTATAGCAAACTACAAAGTACAAAAATGAAAAAATGTCTGCCATAATCAGGCTATTAACTGACAGCCCGTAATATAAAACTGACAAGTATGCCAGTATTGCGATTTGGTACAAAATTGGTGTAAGCCTTTTCGCCCCATATAAAGGCATTTAATTTAATCAAAATCAAAATCAATACAATTATGGCTAAGAAGTTAAGCATTACCCCCCTACACGACAGGGTGATTGTGCAAGCAGCGGCAGCAGAAGAGAAATCAGCTGGCGGCATTATTATTCCGGATACAGCAAAAGAGAAACCACAGCGTGGTGTAGTATTGGCAGCAGGCCCGGGTAAAAAAGACGAACCCGTTACAGTTAAAGCAGGCGACGCCGTTTTATATGGCAAATACGCCGGCACAGAAATCACGTTTGATGGTATTGAATACCTGATAATGAGAGAGAGCGATATATTGGCAATTGTTTAGCCCCCTCCGCCTCCGCCGTGGCGGAGGAACTTAGTTCTTTTAAAACTTATACATTTCAAAAAATAAAAACCTGGTAAGCTCCGCAGGTTCAAATTCTCCGCCGCGGCGGAGATAGGGGCATAATTTTATGGCAAAAATGATATTCTTCGATATAGAAGCCCGCAACAAAATGAAAAAGGGCGTAGATACTTTGGCTAATGCAGTTAAAGTAACTCTTGGCCCAAAAGGCCGCAACGTGGTTATTGAAAAAAAGTTTGGCGCACCACAGGTAACCAAGGATGGTGTTACTGTAGCCAAAGAAATTGAACTGGAAGACCCAATTGAAAATATGGGTGCACAAATGGTAAAAGAAGTAGCTTCTAAAACTGCTGATCTTGCAGGTGATGGAACTACAACTGCTACAGTATTGGCTCAAAGCATTATCAGCGAAGGCTTGAAAATGGTTGCTGCCGGTGCAAATCCAATGGATTTAAAACGTGGTATTGACAAAGCAGTGCGTTCTGTAGTAGAAAGCCTGGTAGCTCAGAAAAAAGATGTTGGTAACAACAGCAAAATGATTGAGCAGGTTGCTACTATTTCTGCCAACAATGATAATGAAATTGGTAAGCTGATTGCACAGGCAATGGCTAAGGTTGGTAAAGAAGGCGTTATCACCGTAGAAGAAGCAAAAGGTACTGATACTACAGTTGATGTAGTTGAAGGTATGCAATTCGACAGGGGATATATTTCCCCCTACTTTGTAACCAACAGCGAAAAAATGCAGGCTGAGTTACAAACACCGTATATACTTATTTATGATAAGAAGATATCTGCAATGAAAGATATCCTTAGCATTTTGGAAAAAGTTGCACAAAGCGGTCGTCCGTTAATGATCATTGCAGAAGATCTTGATGGTGAAGCATTGGCAACATTGGTGGTAAACAAATTACGTGGCACTATTAAAGTGGCTGCAGTAAAAGCACCAGGTTTTGGCGACAGAAGAAAAGAAATGTTGACTGACCTTGCGGTATTAACCGGCGGTACTGTTATCAGCGAAGAATTAGGAAACAAACTGGAAGGTGTAGAATTAACTTCACTTGGCCAGGCGGCTTCTATAACGATTGATAAAGACAATACCGTTATCGTTGGTGGTAAAGGTAAAAAATCTGAAATCGTTGGCCGTGTTAACCAAATTAAAGCACAGGTAGAAAACACCACTTCAGATTACGATAAAGAAAAATTGCAGGAGCGATTGGCTAAATTAGCTGGTGGTGTTGCCGTATTGTACGTAGGTGCTGCTACAGAAGTAGAAATGAAAGAAAAGAAAGACCGTGTTGATGATGCATTACATGCAACTAGAGCAGCGGTTGAAGAAGGTATCGTGCCAGGTGGCGGTGTTGCTTACATCCGTGCCATTGCAGGGTTGGAAAAATTAAAGGGCGCTTTAAATGCAGATGAAACAACTGGTATCGCCATTGTTAAGCGTGCCATTGAAGAACCATTGCGCCAGATAGTTTCTAACTCAGGTATCGAAGGTTCAATTGTGGTACAAACTATTAAAGAAGGCGAAGGCGATTATGGTTTCAATGCCCGCACTGAAGTGTATGAAAATTTATTTAAGGCTGGTGTAATCGATCCCACAAAAGTTGCTCGTATAGCTTTAGAAAATGCAGCGTCTATTGCAGGTATGTTGTTAACAACAGAATGTGTAATAGCCGACAGACCTAAAGAAGAAGCAGCACACAGTCATGGTGCTCCTGATATGGGTGGAATGGGTGGATACTAATAGCGCATTTCAATATACTAAAAGGTCCCCTTCATTTTTTGGAGGGGATTTTTTTATGTATGCAAATTGTCAGGCTCAAGTTTGCTGGCATTGCGTTAAAGGATCTATCTGCTGAGTAATGTATTGTGTTAGGGGCGTACCCCAAGCTGCGCAAGGGGCCGGGCTATCCGCTGCAATCTTTTTTTTCGTGCCTCAAAAAAGGATTTCCGCTACTATCCCTTACACAATAACATCCAACACTGCCACAGCGATCACACTCGTTGGATAGACAAAGCGTATGCTCCTGCGGAGCAAAAGTTTTTTTGATTTTGATTACAAAGGGATTGCTCCGATGGAGCAAAGGGGCAGCGATATGATTGTTGTAAATTTTGTCTTGTAGAACCGGTGCAAAAGGACAGATGGGCTGAGAGATCGAAAAGCATTTCCTTATTCTTATTTGTGTCCGGACAAGTAGTTATTAATGAAGCCCTAAAGCTGGCATCAATCAAACTTCAGTTTTTTAAAATAATACGCTTTATCCTCGTCGGTAATTTGTCGCACTACCCTGCACGGGTTACCGGCTGCAACCACGTTTGAAGGAATATCTTTCGTAACCACACTTCCTGAACCGATCACAGAATTGTCTCCGATATTAACCCCTGGATTAACAACAACGTTCCCGCCAATCCATACACTGTTGCCGATTGTTATCGGGAAGGCATATTCAAACTCCTGGTTTCTTTTTTCAGCATGTATCGGGTGGCCGGCGGTAAATAAGCTAACATTGGGCGCAAACAACACATTGTTGCCAATGGTAACTTTTGCACAATCTAAAATAACGCAATTGTAATTGATGTAAAGATTTTCACCAATTTCAATATTGTAACCATAGTCGCAGCGGAAAGGCTGCTCTATGAAGAACACATCGCCGGTCTTGTTAAATAATTTCTTAACAATGTCCATGCGTGTTGTAACCTCGCCGGGGCGTAAACTATTGAGTTGGAATATTAATTCTTTGGCGTGCTGGCGATCTTCAAACAACTCTGTGTCATTTGACTTATAAGGGTTGCCTGATAACATTTTTTCCTTTTCGGTTTTCATTATTCTGTTTTACTATTGGGGAGCAACAAATATAAATTAGATTTAAAGTAAATGTAGTAAATGTTCAAATTGTTTACCTTCATATCAATAAAAAAACAAATTATTTTTTATGCGACTCACCACTTCATTATACGACGCAATAAAATACAAAACGCCCACAGGCAATAAATTAACCTGCAAAGGCTGGATACAGGAAGCGGCCTTAAGAATGTTGCTCAACAATCTTGACCCGGAAGTGGCTGAACGGCCAGATGATTTAATAGTGTATGGCGGCCGCGGTAAAGCAGCCAGGAATTTTGAAAGCCTCGATCTTATCATTAAAGCATTGAAAGATTTAAACGATGATGAAACATTATTAATTCAAAGTGGCAAGCCGGTTGCAATGCTTAAAACGCATAAAGATGCTCCAAGGGTATTAATATCCAATTCTCAATTAGTACCAAAGTGGGCAACATGGGACCATTTTGATGAGCTGGAAAAAAAAGGGTTAATAATGTACGGGCAAATGACAGCCGGTTCATGGATCTATATTGGTTCGCAAGGAATAGTGCAGGGCACTTATGAAACATATTCTGCTGCTGCCAATAAAGATTTTGGGGGCACATTAAAGGGAACACTGAATGTAACTGCTGGCCTCGGCGGAATGGGTGGGGCGCAACCTCTGGCCATTACAATGAATGAAGGCGTGGCGCTGATTGCGGAAGTAGAAGAGTGGCGGATTGATAAACGGATTGAAACAAAATACCTTGATATTAAAATTGCTGATATTGATGAAGCCATCGACTACGCAATTAACGCAAAGCAGAAAGGCGACGCCAGATCTATTGGTGTGTTGTGTAATGCAGTGGCATTGCTACAGCGGCTTGTAGAAAGAAAAATTGTTCCCGATACGCTCACCGACCAAACCTCTGCACATGATCCGTTGATTGGGTATATACCACATACGCTCAGCAATGAACAGGCAAATGTTTTACGGGTTGAAAATCCAAAACAATATATTGACCTGAGTTATGATAGTATGAAGCTGCATGTGGCGTTGATGTTGCAATTGCAAAAAATGGGCGCCATTACTTTTGATTATGGAAATAATTTAAGAGCTCGGGCACAGGAGCGTGGATTAAAAAATGCCTTTGATTTTCCCGGGTTTGTGCCTGCTTATATCCGGCCTTTATTTTGTGAAGGCAAGGGGCCATTTCGCTGGGCGGCACTAAGTGGCAACCCGGAAGACATTCGTGTAACCGATACCGTTATGATGGAATTATTTCCTGAGAATGAGAGCATGCACCGATGGATAAATATGGCGCAGGAACGTATAGCCTTCCAGGGATTACCGGCACGCATTTGCTGGATAGGGCAGGGAGATAGAGAAAAAGCCGGCCTCGCTTTTAATGAATTGGTGAGAACTGGAAAAGTAAAAGCACCCATTGTTATTGGCAGAGATCATTTGGACACAGGTTCAGTAGCTAGCCCAAATCGGGAAACAGAAGCCATGCTTGATGGCAGCGATGCGGTCGCCGACTGGCCCATATTAAATGCGTTATTAAATACTGCCGGTGGCGCAAGCTGGGTAAGCCTTCATCATGGCGGAGGTGTAGGTATGGGCTATAGCATACATGCCGGAATGGTAATAGTTGCAGATGGAACAGCAGAAGCGGCCGCAAGATTAAGCCGTGTATTATGCAACGATCCCGGCATTGGTGTTATACGACATGCCGATGCGGGTTACGATATTGCTAAAGATACCAGCCGGAAATATGGACTGGATATTAAAGAAAGGCTGGAATAATCTTACATCTTAAGTCTATAATCCTACCCATGCAATTAGTTACAAAAAATAAATGAAAAACTATAGTCCTTAATTATAAAAAACTATTGCTTATTGCTACTTTTTTATATATTTTACTGCTGCTTTTATGTACCTATCCTGGATAAAGCCACGGCCATGTCCGTCTTTCGCGATACTACTTCTTTTACTACGCTAAGTTGACTATTTCCGTGACGGTGTTGTTGTCCTCAGCAATCTCGAAACGGAAAGCGAACATTCTTTTTTTTACCGCTTCAAAACTGTTCAACGTTTTTTAAAACGCATAAAAAATATTTTATTAATCCGGCTATTTTGTTTCGCAAAAATTAACACTGTTTCTTTCAAATTAGCATTGTTTATGAAAACGATTTGTTCCATTATCTTTTTTAAACTTGTAGTAACTACGTTGCTATGTGGACAGGTTATGGGAGATTTTCAAACCAAAAATGTTACTGGTAACTGGAGTGATTTCAATGCATGGAATATTTACAATGGATCGGCCTGGATACCTGCTTTGGCGGGGCAAATACCTCTGACAACAGCTAGTGTGTTCATCCAATCAGGTAGTACAATTAATGTTGATATTACGACGGCTGTTTGCAATGATTTAAATTTTACTGCAACGGGTACAACACTTAAAGTAATCCTCCTGGCAAATAATATATTAACGATTTATGGAAGCCTTAATCAATTTGATGCAAGCAATATACCCTTCCCTTCATTTGGTGCAGGTGCAAAAATAATATTTGCAGGAAATGCTAACCAGTCAATTACCAATTCCAGCGCAAATACAAATTTAAATGTCGTTGAAATTAATAAAAGTGGCGGTAGTTTTACGCTGCCAGCAACTACAACAAAATTTGATGTATTTACTCTTGCCGCCGGGGCGTTGACAGGAGCAGCGGGGTGTAACTTGCAGGGAAACTCAACTGCTGCAATAGTAAACGTAAACGGAGGAAACTGGACACAAAATTCAGCAGGAGCAAACAGAATAAATGGCGGCGCAACCGGGGCCAATTGCACATTAAATATCAATGCCGGTATAATGACTTTGTCGACCACTAGTGGCATTGGATTTAATTTTGCAAGTGTAATAATTTCTAACGGAGGAATCCTACATCTTAATAATGACATTGCTGCAATTAATACAACTACACTTTTTTCAGTTGACGCAACCTCAACATTAAATACAGCTATGGTAACAACACCATCTGCTGCTACCATGAACTTTGCAGGAACTGTAAACTATATTAATTCAGCAGGTGCAGGCACACAAAATATAATTGCTACAACTTATGGCAATCTTGGCCTTGGTGGTACC
>JBGSIG010000844.1:0-4956 GCA_041742655.1 Ferruginibacter sp.
CTTCGTCTGCCAATGCGTACGCTGGAAGAAATGATTGCTATAGATGGCATAAATAAGTTATTAAAATTGAACATAAAGATAATTCACCACGCTTATTTCAATCTCAATATTTTGAGAGAATATACTACCAGGCAACTTTTACTTTTTCCTTGCCTGGTGCAATGCATGCCCGGCCACGGTGGCTGTTTTTGAAATAGCGTTTAAAAACCACCGACCATTCTCCTGCGGGTTATCCTGAATGGCTTGCAACATCTGCAAAGTTGTATTGGTAATATTTAAACCATCGCACATTATGGCAGCAGGATTATTAATAAAATATTTAAGCGTATTTCCTAAATCTTTTCCTCCCTGTAATAATGATTTAAGGATGAAGGAAGGTGTTAGGGCTTTATGCGAAGGATAGGTACCCTCAAAAATACCAGCAATGATATCAGCATATTTTTTATCTTGTTTGGCACGTGAAATCATTAAAGTAAGTATCGCCATCCACACTGGTGTAAAAGTTTTATTGCGGGGAAATTGTACCAGTAAATTTGATAATGCAAAATCATACCCCAATTCCTTATCTACTTTTTTCCTGTAGCCATAAATAGCTTCGGCTGAAAAGTCATTTTTTTGCAAACAGGCTTCCAATGTTTCTGATGCCCATCGGGCACTTAACAGCGCATACTGAATACCATCGCCGCTTAATGGATTGATAAGACCTGCAGCATCACCCACCAATATCAGCCGGTTGGCAGTGATGCTATTTTGCGCATTAAAAAATGTAATGGGCCAGCCTTCTATCTTTCCATCTATTTTTCCATTGCCAATCCGTTCAGCTATGTCAGCATTATTGTTTATATGATCAACCAGCATTTGTTTTACATGAGATGGTTTGTGTGGCAGGGTTTTAGAAACCATTGCCATACCGATATTAGCGCCGTTAGGGCCTTTTGGAAACATCCAGAAAATACCCGGAAAGCTTTCTCCGGTAAAATAAATATCTACACGGTCTGTGGGGCCATTTACATTGTCGTAATAGGCACGAAGCCCAAGAAGTTGAAACTCATCATTAGGTTTGGACCCATTTATCTGCCTTGCAATTGTAGAACTGCTGCCATCTGCACCAGCCAATATTTTTGCTTTTACCAAAAGCTTTTTTTGCCCCTGTTTTAATTCTACAATGGCGGCGTTATTTGTAATAGAGTAAGTAGTTACACGGGTAGATTGCATGTACCGGGCACCAGCTTTTTTTGCTGCTTCAAATATCCAGTTGTCCAACTCAATACGCGGAATAATCCTTGCATGAAAAGGCAGGTGTTCTGGTTTGGAAAGATTGATAAAAACCTTGTCTTGCTTTAAAAATAATCCCACTTTATTTATTTCATTGGCCCGTGCAAATTTTTCTGTACCCGTTATTCCCATAGCATGCAATTCTGCAAGAGCTATTGGGCTTACACCATCACCACAAACTTTGTCCCGTGGAAATTTTTCTGCTTCTACTACAATTACCTTAAACCCTTTTGTTGCCAGATGAAAAGCAAGGCCGCTGCCTGCAGGCCCACCTCCTGCAATTAGTACATCGCAATCATATTTAATTATGGGTTTAATACTTATCATTAATTAGTAATCCCTGTTTATCATATAAAGAATAATACTTTCAATAAAAGATTTGTCCTTAGAATCGGGTAGCCTGGAGAAGATGGTATAGTATTCTTTGAGCGCCGCCCCGGCCATATATCTTGCAGTATTTTTTGCATGAACAATAGAACCACGTTGTTGCATTAGATCCAATATCCAGGCCGCTTTTTCATTTTGCCTTTCCCTAATGGGCAACGAAAGAAATTCCATGATTCCGTCCTTTTCCGTTGGGTTGCTTTTTTGCAGCAGGTGAATGAGCATGAGCGTACGTTTACCTTCTATAATATCTCCTCCTATTTCTTTTCCATATTTTTTTTCTTCGGCAACAAGGTTTAATATATCATCCTGTATTTGAAAAGCTGTGCCCATAAAATACCCCAGCCGGTTAAAAATATCGGGCTTTACATTTCCATGGCTGCCAATAATAGCACCAATCCTCAAAGGATGCATGCAGGTGTACCAACAGGTTTTTTTTAATATCATGCGCAGGTAATCGGTGTCGTTAAGGTCACAAACATTGTCTTTTCGCCAGCCCAGTTCCAGTGCCTGGCCTTCTACAGATTCAGTAACCATGTGTTGTATTTCTAAGAAAATTTGTTGTGATAGTTTTTGCCCAAGCTTTTCTTTATTCATAAACAAAGGATACAGGCCAAGCACATTCATTGCATCGCCCACATTAATAGCAATAGCCCTGTTGCTGTATTCATGCATGGTAGGTTTATTTCTTCTGGAAAGACTTTCGTCTTCTACGTCATCGTGTATAAGAAAGGCATTGTGCAATAACTCAAGCGAAACTGCTGAATACAATGCATCGTCAAGCGTGCCTCCATAAGTTTTGCAGGAGGCAATGCATAAGCCGGGCCTAAAGCCTTTACCACCCCTGTTTGGGTAATCGTGTACCAGGTTGTATAAATATTTACGGGGTTCTTTATCAGGAATAAAATGATGTATTCCTTTAAGGGTATCAGCCCCGTATTGTTGTAACATAGATTTCATCAATGCCTCGTACATGTTGCTTTTTTTAAACTACTTCAATACCAATAACTGTTCTTACAGACGGGTTTAGAGGGTCATATAATAAGGCATTGTAATGGCCGGGTTTACAATTAGCCGGCAGCTTAATGTGAATAGCAATTTCTTTTGTGTCACCCGTTTTTAACATAAGTACTGCAGGTTTTATCTGGCAGTTTTTGGAAAGTATTTTTTGTTGCAGTGGACCGAAAAAATCAGTTTTTTGCAATTGTATTTTTACAGGCTTTGTAGCAGTGTCGTCTGCAACAGACATGCGTAAAACGGCTGTTTCGCCGGGATGTAATGGTTCTTCATGTTCTATTACTGCAACCATGTGCTCCTTGTTTTTTTCATTGGTAGCGGGGGTTGCCTTATTTGCATTTTCTGTTTCCTTTATAATAGTGCCTGAGAGCAGCCCCAATTGCTTTGAGATAGCAGCAAGTGCATCCATAAAAAGATCAACTGCTTCATGTGTATCCCTGCGGATGCGGTTCATCAGGTCTTCGGGGTTATCCCTTATATCTTCTACATCTATTACTTTTTTTTCAATTTTTTTTGCTGCTAAAATCCCGGCGGCAATCTCTTCCTCCAAAACATTTACAGCAGTGCTGATTACCTTTTGGGCATTTGAAAGCAAATCATTGGGATTGAGTGCATCAAACAGATCACCTGCAAGCGTGCTGCCTTTCGGTTGTTTTTTTTTAGCATCATTTGCCTTTCCTTCTCTCATTAGTTGGTGTTTTGGTTTGCTTTTGTATGATGGTGAGATAAATTGAAAAATAGGCTGGTTCAAAACCCTGCACCTGTACATTGCTGATATAAATTCCGGGTGTTGCGTTTGTCGGAATACTGATGTCAATATTTACTGTTTGAGATGCTGCCGGTTGTAATACAAAAGACTGCGGAGAAAAACTTGTTTTAAAAACACATCGTACTTGAGGGTCTGCCTGCTTTGTATAATCTGTAGTAACCAACTTGCAGGTTACTTCCTGTTCTTTTGTATTGTCAAGTAAAAACTGTAGAATGGCATCGGTACCGCTATAAGCAGTTGACTTTATAATAAAGGCAGGTGTTGCCTCTTCTGTTTTGTCGTTATTGGCAGAATTGTATTCACGCTCTTTAGAGCCTGACTGCTTTACCAATGATACTCCAAGGTCAATAGCGTTTTTTAAATGTTGAATATTTAGCTTTGTATAGGCATTAAATATATTGGAAATTAATTCCGGCTGAAAGATGTTTATTTTCTCCTGGGCGCCTTTTTTGTTTCCAAACTGTTTTACCAACCTTGTTCCTTCAGCAAGGAAAATTTTGTTGGCTTCAATTGATTTGGTTACAAGCTCTTCTATATCTTTTGTGAAAGATGATTTTTCTTCGCTCATTAAGTACGTTTTTTATTGTACAATTTCGATGGAAACTAATTTGTAGCAATCCTGTGTTTTTGTGGCTCGCAGTAATAATGGCTTTGCCAGTTCTGCCAGCGTAAGCGGTATTTTTTTTCATCCTGCGGTTCGGCTACAATGGTATGGCAGTCGCCATCAAGTGAAAGTGTGAAGCAGATATTTTGATTAATTTCATTTTCACGTAAAACAATTTCGGTTGCATATACTGAACCGTTATTGAATTTTTCAAGATCAATTGTCATTAAAACTCTTTCACTTCTTCCCGGCTCCAATGTTACTGACTGCTTATTTAACCGGGGCTGCGCAGGGGCAGGCTGGCCATCATCACTTTTTAATTCCCGTACACCAATGCGATAAGTTTTTAAAATGCTGCAGGTATTTTTTATTTTAAAAGGCACCAAAATCCGTTCACCAGCCATGGCACATTTACTAATGCTTGCAATGCAGTGAGGGGGGCAGTCATTTTTCGGCGGACAACAATCGCAATCCTGTATTTTTATAGAAGGGATTTTTATAGCCGGTATACCCGAATCAATAACAGTTTTATTTATTGCAGTCAGGTTATTCATCATCCCTTCGATGAAAGGCTTCATGTTACCAATAGAAAGATTGGCCATTTTTTGGATACTGTCTGTAAGTACCTGTTGCAGACCGGCAGCAGTATTTTGTTTATTTTCCATATAATTTATTTTTTAAGTTTTTCGTTATGCGATTTTATTGCAAAAGCAATGTCTTTATCCCAGAAACGGATATTGCCGTTGTAATCTTTTCGGGAATCGCTGTTAGAGGGTAGGGTAATATTCAGGTGAATAATTAAACTTTCACCGGGTTCAACAATTTTGCCAATTTCATCAACACTTGCCGGCGACCAATCGGTCAGGTTGCCTTGAATATTTTTTGTTATTTCGTCCATGGTCTGCAT
>JBGSIG010000845.1:0-5373 GCA_041742655.1 Ferruginibacter sp.
CAAATGTGACAGTGAAAGGCATCTCCTCCGGCTTAATGTTTTGCAATGCCAATAAAAGAGCCGCACATCCAACTCTGTCATCAAATCCCCTTGCCGTTGCCTTGTTTTCACTGAGTCGAATCATTTGCTTTGGCATCGTTACTGTAGTTTCACCTGCTGTAATCCCTGCTTCTACAGCCTGTTGTTTGGAGGTGAATCCTGCAAAAACAATTGGAGCATAATAACCATTATTGCGGGAAGTTGCAGTCATGTAATTTAAACGTGGTTCAAACAAAGCCGGTATTTCTTTATTCTTCGCATGAATAACCGCTTGATGTCCCTCCCATACTGAATTGTAAAAACCGCCACGTTGCTTTAATATCAGTTTTCCATCATCACGGATAGTGTCAACAACATAACCTACTTCATCCATGTGTGCTACAAATGCAATGTGTTGTTTGCCTGTGCCAAAAGTTAATATGATATTTCCTTTTGCATCTGTTACAGGCTTAGCCCAGGATGGCAATTCAGCCAGAATGAATTCTCTTACAGGTCCTTCATCTCCACTTACACCATATAACGATATTAATTTCTTCGTTAAAGTATTCTCTTTTTCAAATGTTTTAAAAGCTGTATTACTAAAAGTGCCGACGTACGTTGTTATTGAAGCGGCAGCCCATGTTCTATCTTCTACTGAACGTAACCATGTTTGAATGAGTTGTTCAACAGCATTTACATCCACCATCTCAACCGGAGTGAACGAATAGTTCGAAGCTAATCCAATTCCATACACTTTTGTAGTATCCCAATCGGGACTTACGGTTACTGAATGTCGAAACGGGAAAACAGGATTTGTAACAGTTTGATTAATTGTAGTAAGCGGAAGTTTTTTATCAACCAGAATAGCGGAGTTCTCTTTTATTTCACTTGTCAGAAAGCGGTTAAACCGTACAACCTGGTCGAATGGCCCGTATTTAGTTACAACAGCTTCTATGCCTTTTCCATTTATCAACTCAAGGCTTGTGAAAGCAATTATTACTGTACCCGTAAACTTTGTTTGCAACAGTGTTTTGGCTACTGTTGCCAAGGCAATGACAGCTGATTTTGATTTAGCGGATGGTGCCGTTAAATACCATCCATTGATGATTTGTGGTTTTTTGTTTATTGTAATAGCGTCTAGTAATTGGATTCCCCGTTCGTTCACTTCCTTTGCCGAACTAAATCCTACGTCAATAAAAGCCTCTTGCCATTGATATGTGGATTTATTATTTTCTGCAGTCACTCTTAATCCTTCAAAATGTGCAGAGGGTATAACCGCCACACCAAAAGCTGATCCTTTATCAGTAGCAATTTTTATTTCGTTGCCTTGCAGAAACTGGTGATACATATTTCCTCTATGTCCATATCCAACAGGTGTAATCCGCAAGTATCCATTATCCTGAATGGAACTTACTACATAACCTGGTTCGTCAAGCGGAGCGGCGAAAAGCCTTTTTGGATAACCGCTTCCGATCGTTAAAACTAAATTACCAAGCTTATCTTTTTTGAATGTACCTGCGTAAAACAATGACTGAATAAATTGAGAGGCTTCGTCCTCTCTACCTGTAACAGCACTTGTTTTACTATAGGATTGTACAAGAGAGAGCAACTCATTATCATTTGGTTGAGCATGAAGAGCCAGTGTAAAAAGAGTGAGGAAAACAGAAATGATAAACTTATTCATTGCAGTAGTTTGGTTAGTTGAAGAAAGTAAGATAGTTATTTATCCTTGTCTAAAGCCGTCGAACTTTTTGTGTTGCATTCTGACTAACGTTTTCATTTTGCATTAATTATCATTCTATTGCATAAATACAGCCAAAATCACTGCAATTGACGAAACAATTAAAATAAAATTCAGCAACCTAAATTTTCTACGCTTCAATAAAAGACCCTACATGGCTACAAAAGCCCAAGAGTGCGTTCCGATACGCTAACGCTATCGGGATTATCAACGTAAGAATTTACCACATAGCTTCCCAGACCAGACAATAATTTTTACCTCCAACCTTCCATATAAAACTCCTATTCAACAAAACATTTAAATATCATGACAGTACATGACAGTTATGAAAATTTGTTCTCTTACATTTACTGTCAATTGTTTATTTTCCATATTAAAACCACTCTACATGCAGGTTATTCTCGGAATTATTTTTCATTTTATAGGCGGCTTCGCCTCCGGTAGTTTTTACATGCCCTACAAAAAAGTAAAGGGCTGGCATTGGGAAAATTTCTGGATTGTTGGCGGGCTTTTTTCCTGGTTGATTGTACCCCCAATTGCGGCATGGCTTACCATTCCGGCTTTTGTCGATATTATTAAAAACTCAAGCGGTACCGTATTAAGCGCAACTTTTATTATGGGCCTGCTTTGGGGTATTGGCGGCCTCACTTATGGGCTTGGTGTGCGTTACCTGGGTGTTGCACTCGGCAGTTCCATCATTCTTGGTTTGTGTTCGGTGTTTGGCGCCATCATCCCTTCGGTATATTATTATTATAGGCCAACCGCCGGCAAAGACACCATTGCCGACCTTGTTGGTACTTCCTGGGGACAAATGGTATTGGTGGGAATGGCCATTATGGTAATAGGCATCATCATCTGCGGTAAAGCGGGCGCCATGAAAGAGAAAGACCTGCACGGCGCCAAAACGGATGCCAGCGGCAGTGAATATAAGGTGGCGTTGGGTTTATTTGTTGCCATTGTTTCGGGTGTGCTAAGCGCCTGTTTTAGTTTTGGTATTGAGGCCGGATCGAGTATGGGTATTATCGCCAATGATGTTTGGAAAGCAGCCAACCCCGGGCAAGGCGAATTTCTGTTTCGTAACAATGTAATATTTGTGGTGATATTGTGGGGTGGCCTCACCACCAATTTTATCTGGTGTTTAATTTTAAATATCCGCAATAAAACTGCCGGAGATTATACCGATAAAAAAACGCCGTTGCTAAAAAATTACCTGCTCTGTGCATTGGCGGGCACTATGTGGTATTTGCAATTTTTCTTTTATGGTATGGGCGAAAGTAAACTCGGCAACGGTGCCAGCTCTTGGATATTACACATGTCGTTTATAATTTTAGTGGCCAATATGTGGGGGTTGGCTTTAAAGGAGTGGAAGAGTGTAAGTAAAAAAACAACCCGTACCATCATCATAGGCATTGCTGTAATTATACTTTCCATACTGATTGTTGGATACGGAAATTCATTAAAATAAGAAGAGCTGCCCCCATCCCCTAAAGGGGGGTAAGCAATGTAAATTGAATATTGAAATGATTAACAAGCTTAAAATAAATTTATGGATAAGATTAGTAATTCCTCTTTAAAGAATAATACTTCAAAAATCCGCCGCGGCGGAGAAGGGGGCGTGGCTTTCAAACACGTAAGCTACTTGTGGGATGAAGAAAAAGCGGCGGCCCTTGCAGGCGATGAAGTAGGTCTCTTAATTTACCGCTCCAATTTATTGGGCGCCGATTTACGGTTGACCAACTACGGTGGTGGCAACACGTCGTGCAAGGCAATGGCGAAAGATCCTTTGACGGGTGTTGATACAGAAGTGATGTGGGTAAAGGGTTCTGGTGGTGATATTGGAACTTTAAAAAAGAGCGGTTTGGCGGCGTTGTATATAGATCGTTTACACAGTTTAAAAAATGTGTACCGTGGCCTTGCCTTTGAAGATGAAATGGTTGAATTGTTCAATCACTGCATTTACGATTTAGCATCAAAGGCCCCATCCATTGATACGGCCCTGCATGGATTTTTACCCTTTAAACACATTGATCATTTACACCCCGACGCAGCCATCGCCATTGCTGCAGCCAAAGATGGTAAACAAATTACCAAAGAATTATTTGGCGGCACAATAGGTTGGGTAAAATGGCAGAAGCCTGGCTTTGATTTGGGTTTATTATTAAAACAATGCCTGGATGAAAACCCCGGAATCCGTGGCATAATGCTAGGCTCACATGGTTTATTTACCTGGGGCGATACTGCGTATGAAAGCTACATGAATACACTGGAAGTAATTGAGACCTGTGCTCAATACCTTGAAGATAACTATGGCAAAAAGGGACCGGTATTCGGAGGTGAAAAAATACAATCGTTGCCAAAAGAAGAAAGGTTAAAAAAAGCTGCTTTACTAGCTCCAATACTAAGAGGGTTTTGTTCCAATAGTGATCTTCCCAAGAACCCTCCGCCTGTCGGCGGAGGCAGGGGGGCCGGATCTATCGGCCATTTTACCGATGATGATAAGGTGTTGCAATTCATCAACTCTAATGACCTTGACAGGTTAGCACCGTTGGGTACAAGTTGCCCGGATCATTTTTTGCGCACAAAAATTTCTCCATTGGTATTAAATCTTTCACCAGGTGAAGATGTAACCGATACTGCGGCTATTAAAGAGAAAATTGCACCATTATTTGAAACGTATAGAAAGATGTATGCCGAGTATTACAATACCTGTAAACATCCCAATAGCCCTGCTATACGTGACGCCAACCCGGTAATTATTTTGTACCCTGGTGTTGGTATGTTCAGTTTTGCAAAAGACAAACAAACAACAAGGGTAGCCTCTGAATTTTATATCAATGCCATTAACGTAATGCGTGGGGCCGAAGCTGTTAGTGAGTACACATCGCTGCCAAGGCAGGAAGCTTTTAATATTGAATACTGGTTGCTGGAAGAAGCAAAGCTGCAACGCATGCCCAAACCAAAAGCGCTTACCGGCCGCATTGCGTTGGTAACAGGTAGCGCCGGTGGTATTGGAAAAGCCATTGCAAAAAAGTTTGCAGACGAAGGTGCTTGTGTAATAATCAATGATATTAATGAAGAAAGATTGCAATCTGCCACAGAAGAATTTACAAAATTGTATGGAAGAGATACTACCGCTACAGTAGTGCTGGATGTGACAAATATTGAGACCATCAACAACGCCATGGAAGGTGCGGCACTTGCTTTTGGCGGTGTGGACATTATCGTAAACAATGCGGGTATCAGTATTTCAAAATCAATTGCTGATCATACCCTTGCTGATTGGGATAAATTGTACGACATCCTGGTAAAAGGACAGTTTCTGGTTTCGCAGGCAGCGATTGCTATAATGCGCAAGCAGGATATTGGCGGCGATATAATAAATATTGTGTCAAAAAACTCAATAGTGGCTGGCCCTAACAATGCTGGTTATGGTTCTGCAAAAGCAGCACAGGCACATCTTACAAGGCTGATGGCTGCAGAAACTGGGGGCGATAAAATTCGTGTAAACACGGTCAACCCAGATGCAGTTATTGCCGATTCAAATATCTGGGCAGGTGGCTGGGCCGAAGGGCGAGCCAAAGCATATGGCATTACTGTGGCTGAACTACCCTCCT
>JBGSIG010000846.1:0-5373 GCA_041742655.1 Ferruginibacter sp.
CTTATCACGCCACCAAAATGATCCGCTGAACACACCCACTTTTGCAAATTCTTCGGGGTTGTTCCAAACTATGTCCAAAGCGCTTAATCCGCCAAGGGAAAACCCAGCGAAAGATTTTTCTTTAAAGGAAAATACTGTAAATGTTTTACGGATAAAAGGCAATAACTCTTCAAAAATAAATTTTGTGTACAATGCCGCTTTTGTACCCCGTCCTTTATAGTCGAGCGTTTTGGCTGTGGCGTATTCATTTCTCCGGTCAGTGCCGCAATGAATGCCAACACATAAAAGCGGTACTATTGTATTTTCAGTACAAAGCTCATTTAATATCTTATCAAAACCCATTGTAACCAGATCCTGTCCGTCGTTAATTAATAGTAAACTGATGTCGGCTGAAACTTTCTCATTCAAAGGCAAATAAAAATCTACGGCAACTTCCCGATTTAAATTAGTAGATTTAACAACATAATGCTCTACAGTAATACCCGCAGACTTCTCTTTTAGCATAGCACCAAAAATAAGCAAACGGGCGGAAAGTTTTTGAGTTTATGTATGTTTTGTAAAATTAAAAAGCAATCCCAAGTATTATTTGGCAAATTGACGTGAAAAAAATAAATTGGGCAACGGATATATGTTCTACATGGAATTTTTAACTAATCAGTTTAAAAAAACACAATTATGAAAAAAATAGGAATCCTGCACGGAAAAGAAAGAAGTTTTCCCGAAGCATTTGTACAAAGAGTAAATAGTAAAAATGTAGAGGGTATTATGGCCGAGCCCGTAAAAATAGATAAAGTGATGCAAGGTGAAAGTAGTGGCTATGCAGTCATTATAGATCGTATATCGCAGGATATTCCGTTTTACAGGGCATTTTTAAAAAATGCCGCATTGTGTGGTACTGCCGTAATCAACAACCCTTTTTGGTGGAGTGCTGATGAAAAATTTTTCAACAATTGTTTATCCACTAAAATAAATGTTCCGGTACCGAAAACGGTCATACTGCCGTCGAACACGTTGCCTGCCGATACTTCGGGAGACTCTTTTAGTAACCTCGACTACCCGCTGGACTGGAAGGGAATTTTTAACTATGTGGGATTTCCTGCTTACATGAAACCCTTTGCCGGCGGCGGATGGAAGAATGTTTACAAATTAACGGATATGGATGATTTTTTTGAAAAACACAATGAAACCGGCGAACTGGTAATGATGTTGCAAGAGGAAATAATTTTTGAAGAGTATTATCGCTGTTACTGCATCGGCGGAAAATATGTAAGAATTATGAGCTACGAACCTCGCAATCCTCATGCCTCACGTTACGTTGCGGATTTTAAACCCAGCGAAGAAAAATTAAAAATGATGACAGACATAGTGTTGCGCATAAATCATTACCTGGGATATGATTTTAATACTGTAGAGTTGGCACTAAAAGACGGAGTCCCTTATGCTATCGACTTTTGCAATCCTGCACCCGATGCCGAAAGAACAAGTGTAGGCGAAGATAATTTTGAATGGGTGGTAGAAACAGCAGCAACCTATGCTATTGAAAAAGCACTTTCCCAAAATGATGGAGAAGATAATTTAACCTGGGGAGAGTATATTAAGCGTAGTGCTACAAAGCAAAAACTCTACTAATTGATAATTTTTTGATTGATAATGGATAATGATCTAACATCAAAGTCTTATAATTTTGTCCGCCTAAATTATCAGGCGATAGAATTATTTATCACTAAATATTATTAAAGAATAAAAAAAGGTATTTCGGCAAAGTGCAAACACGCCGTGTTTAAAATTTATCGATTATCCATTAAAAAATTATCCATTACTTTTTATAAATTATCAATTATAACATATGGCCAGTTTATCGTACAAAGGTTTCACAATTGGTGTAGAGGAAGAATACATGGTAATTGACCCTGTAACCAGGGAACTTAAAAGTCATGAGCAGAAAATTGTTCACGAAGGTCAAAAACTAATCAAAGACAAGGTGAAGGCTGAAATGCACCAGGCTGTTGTGGAAGTAGGAACAGATATTTGCCAGGACATTGACGAAGCTTTTATGGATGTTTCAACTCTTCGAAAAACCATCAGCGGTATCGGAGAAAGTTTAGGATTGAAATTAGGCGCTGCAGGCACTCATCCTTTTAGCCATTGGGAAAGCCAATTGATAACAGACCACATTCGCTACAGCGAAATAATAAACGAATTGCAGGAAGCAGCCAGGAGTAATCTTATTTTTGGGCTGCATGTTCACGTTGGTATGGAGAACCGGGAGATGGCAATTCATATTGCCAATTCGGCCCGTTATTTTTTACCCCATGTGTATGCTTTAAGTACAAATTCACCTTTTTGGGAAGGTAGAAAAACAGGGTACAAATCTTATAGAACAAAGGTATTTGATAAATTTCCACGTACCGGAATTCCCGATTATTTTGAAAGCATTGAAGCGTACGAGAATTATGTAAAATTGTTGGTAAAAACCAACTGTATCGACAATGCAAAAAAAATCTGGTGGGATCTTCGCGTACATCCATTTTTCAATACAGTAGAATTTCGCATTTGCGACATACCTATGACAGTACAGGAAACTATTGCCATAGCCGCACTTTTCCAGGCACTGTGTGCAAAACTGTACAAACTCCGCAGCCAAAATCTTAATTTCATGATGTACTCACGGGCACTGATAAACGAAAATAAATGGCGTGCCAGCAGGTATGGTATAGATGGCAGCATGATAGATTTTGGTAAAGAAAGTGAGGTGAATACCCGGGTGCTTATTTATGAGTTGCTGGATTTTATTGATGATGTGGTGCCGCAGTTAGGCAGCCGCCACGCAGTTAATCACGTACACAATATGCTGGAACAAGGCACCGGTGCCGACAGGCAGTTGCAAGTGTACGAACAAACAAACAACCTTGTTGATGTAGTGGATTATATACACGGCAGTTTTTTAGCTGGGTTGTAGGCCACGGCAGGCGTGTATTTCAAATAAAATTATTAATTTTGCGGTATGTCCTATTTCGAAAAAAATAAAATCCGTATCGCAATCCTCGATTTATATGATGGCGTTGCCAACCAGGGAATGCGGTGCATTCGGGAAATACTAAACCAGTTTGCTGAAACCAATCACCTTGATGTTTCGTGGGATGAATTTGATGTGCGCCAGAAAAATGAAGTCCCCGATCTTTCTTATGATATTTTTATTTCAAGTGGAGGCCCGGGCAGTCCCCTCGAAAGTGAGGGAAGCGAATGGGAAGCTGTATATTTTAACTGGCTTCATACAGTAGAAAAATGGAATAACAACGACGCTCACGTTCAAAAAAAACAAATATTTTTTATATGCCATTCGTTTCAATTGGCCTGCAGGCATTATAAAATTGGTAGTGTATGCCAGCGAAAGAGCACTTCTTTCGGTGTTTTTCCCGTTCATTTATTAAAAGATGGAAAAGAAGACATTGTTTTTGAAGGTATGAAAGATCCATTTTATGCAGTAGACAGTAGAGATTACCAGGTTATTGAACCACGACACGATACGCTGATTGAAATGGGCGCTACCATTTTGGCCATAGAAAAGGAACGTAAGCATGTTGATCTGGAACGGGCAATAATGGCCGTACGTTTTAATGAATATATGATTGGCACACAGTTTCACCCGGAAGCTGATGCAGTTGGCATGACCATGCACCTTCAAACGGAGGAAAAAAAGAAAACCGTAATTGCCAATCACGGGGAAGAGAAATGGATCAATATGATTGAGCACCTGAATGATCCCGATAAGATCGTATACACCTACCAACATATCTTACCAAATTTCCTGCAGCTTTCTGTGCAAAGTTTACAGAGTGTAGAAATATAATTCCGTTTTTATTGGTTGCAGACTATGATATTATGATTATTTTTATCTACCGTAATACCATTTAACTACAATCGTTATGCAAAAAGATTTAAGAGCTGCATTTAATAAAGAATTTTCGGAAGATAAATATGCAGCATATATCCATGAATTAGAAAATCTTCATCCTAAAACACTTGATTTCAGGGTTGCGGAAACGCCCATTTTTATCCCAAAAGATTTTACTCAAAAAATGTTGGATGCCTGTGAGGACATTATTGACGTTTTGGTAGCTCCGGATTTTAAAACACTCACTCAAAAATCAATACCTCCAGGCAGTATCGATGCCTCCGAAAAAAATCATCCAGAATTCCTGGTATTTGATTTTGGAATTTGCGAAAATGCACACGGAACATTGGAACCGCAACTGATAGAAATGCAGGGATTCCCTACCCTGTTTGCGTTCCAGGCTTTTCATACAGCTATTACCAGGCGGTATGCAAATGTTCCGACTACCCATGATGCTTATTTAAATGGCTACACAGAAGCAAACTACCTGCAACTATTAAAAGATATTATTGTTGGCGACACCGACCCGGAAAATGTTATTCTCCTGGAGATATATCCTGAGCAACAAAAAACACGAATCGATTTCTATTGTACAGAAGATGTGTTGGGTATAAAAACTGTTTGTCTCACAAAATTAATTGGCGAAGGCGACCAATTGTTTTATGAACACCAGGGAAGAAAAATACTTATAAAAAAAATCTATAACCGCCTTATTTTTGATGACCTTCATCAGCAAGAAAACCTGGGGAATATTATTGACGTTACCCACGCATGGGATGTAGAATGGATACCGCACCCAAACTGGTTTTACCGAATAAGTAAATACACTTTACCACTCATCACCAATCCGCATGTGCCCCCAACTTTTTATTTAAATGATTTGAAAGAACTACCTGCCGACCTGGAGAATTATGTTTTGAAACCGCTGTTTTCTTTTGCAGGCATGGGTGTAATTATCGATGTTACAAAAAATGACATTGATGCTGTTACAGATCCTGAAAACTGGATATTGCAACGCAAAGTAAAATATGCAGATGTAATTGAAACCCTTGATGTGCCTGCCAAAGCAGAGATCAGGTTATTTTATTTTTGGAAAAAAGATGGGCAGCGGCCAATAGCGGTGCATAATTTATCCAGGCTAAGTAAAGGCAAAATGATTGGCACCCGCTACAATAAAGACAAAAACTGGGTTGGCGGAAGTGTTGCCTTTTTTGAGAGATGAGCTGGTGAGTGGTGGGTAGACAGTGGTGAATAAGTACAATCAGTATTTAAGAAATAGTATCAGTATCTACACGGGTTCTTTTATAATCCGATAGTTATCTGCCGTAGCTGACTAATACGAACTAAAGAATGCATAAATGGCATTAAGGCATTAAGCTATAAAGGACATAAAAAGTCTCAACTGCAAAACTAAAAACATGCAAATAAAAAATGGCCCTCTAATATTTGTGTATTTTCTTAACAATTTTCAGCTATTG
>JBGSIG010000847.1:0-11185 GCA_041742655.1 Ferruginibacter sp.
AGGTGTTCCTGGCAACTGAATAGTCTTCGTTTAATCCGTAAGCTTTCTCAATAATGGGAACGCCACCATAAAACCTTAGTAACTGCTGATAATAATAGGCCCTTAAAAAATAGGCCTCGCCTAAAAGTTTGTCTCTTAACACATCATCCGGAAAAGTGGAAGTTGGCAATTCTTCGATCGCCACATTTGCCTGGCGAATGGCCAGGTACATATTGCCCCATTCATAAGTAGAACTAAACCAGGAAAGACCTGAAGCATTTTCTGTTCCCTGGGTGAATGTCTCAATATTTCTTCCGGAATGCGTAAACATAGCTTCGTCTGTATACGCTGCAAGCGCCTGTTCTTCGAAGCCCCCATAGCCCAGGAAGGAATAAACATTATAAATATATGCCTGTGAAAGTGCTCCATCGGCCCATACCGCATCGCTGGAGATTTTGTCCAGTGGCTTTGTGTTTAGGAAATCCTTATTACACGACACTGTAACAAGCAGCATGGTAAATAGCGTTCCAATTATAATTTTTATATTTTTCATACAATAATAATTTAAAATGTTAAGGTTAAACCCAGGTTAAGAACTCTTGCCTGCGGATAATAAACACCGCTTTCTGCTATCGCTTCCGGATCATATACTTTCATTTTATCAATGGTAAATATATTGAGGCCATTAAAGAAGACTCTTAGATTATTCATCTTGATTTTTTCGAGTAGTCTTGGAGAAAGATTATACCCTAACTCGAAATTTTTCAAGCGGAAATAATTTTTGTTAAAAAGGTAATAGGTATTATTGCCGTAACTACCGCCGGTATAGTAGGTATCACCACGGCTGGCTAACCTTGGATCAACACTGCTTGGGTTGTCAATTGACCAACGATGATCGTAAGAATATTTAAGAAAGTTGCCGATATCGCCTGACTCTGTCTGAATACGAAGCTTAGCACCTGTTGCGCCCTGAAAAAGCAAACTGAGGTCGAAGCCTTTATATTGCATGCTAAAATTAACACCAAAATTAAATGTCGGTGTACCATTTTGTTCCAGTCGTTCCTTATCATCACCGTCAATTTTACCATCTCCATTAACATCTTCAAATTTCATATCGCCTGGTATCAGCTTACTTGTAACCCCGCTATAATCAATAGTATTTTTGGCAATATCTGCCTCATCTATAAATACTCCCGCAGATTTATATACTAAAAACGCATTTATCGGTTTGCCTGTTTGAAGTTGGTAAAGTGGTGCACCGGGTATTTCGTCCATAAATTTAACTGTATTTTTTGCGTAGCCTGCATTAACACCCGCTCTGAAGAAAAAGTCGCTGCCAAATTTAGTATTGTAACCAACACTAAACTCATATCCTGTATTATCAACCCTGCCTAAATTTTCAGGCGGTAGCAAGCTTGAAATTCCAGATGAAGCAGGTGTTGAGCCCAACTTTTGAATCAATATATTATCCCTCTTGTTGTAGAAATATTCCAACGTTACGTCAACCTTATTATTGAAAAGGGTGGCATCTAACCCTACATTAAAATTATGTGCCCGCTCCCAGGTAAAATTGGGATTAGCCAGCCTGGTTTCCTGTAAGGTTGTAACAACTGCACCATTTATTGGGAATTGCCCGAAACCGTAGGTAGAAAGATATGCATACTCTTGTAACGCACCGTTGTAAAATACCTGGTCGTTACCCATTTCGCCATAGGATGTCCGCAGTTTTAAATAGCTAACCCAATCTACTTTAAAGAAATCTTCATTTGAAATGTTCCATCCTAGCAATACTCCTGGAAAGAATCCAAAACGGGATTCCTCAGGGAAAATATAAGAGCCATCGTACCTAAAAATAAATTCAGCAAGGTATTTTTCTTTGTAATTGTAATTAACCCTTCCATAATAACCTAATCTTGCTCTTTCATAGGCACTTCCACCTGTATTTTGCCCAAGAGAACCGCCTGCAAAAAGCTGATCAATTGCAGGAGAAATAAAGTTTCTACGGTAAGCAAGAAAATTTTCACCGGTAAAGGTTTCTTTTGTTACACCTACCAATGCGCCAATTGTATGATCGGAGGCAATTTTGGTATCGTAATTTATCATTGCAGTAAGGTTAGAATTTAACACCGATGCATACCCCTGTGATAATCGTGGGTCGGTATAATTCGACCGAATTGCCCCAACTAATTGTGGAGTAACTCCATCGGCCTGGTAGCTAATTTTATCCCATGAGTACAGGGTCCATGGCGTTTGCCAGATTTTATTGGTCTCACTGTTTTTATCTATGGCACCGGTTAAGGTAAGCATAAGGCCTTTTACCCAAGGTTGGCTAATGTACAGCGAGCCGGTTCCCTGAATAAAATCTTTAGGGTTTTTCTGATAGCCTGTAGCGTTGGTGGTGATTACATAGGGGTTTTGGCCATTTTCAATATCCGGCCCTGGTTCTCCGGTTGGCCATACCTCAGGCTCTGTCGGGCGGCCCCTCATCAGCATACGGAATATTGATCCCGCACTTTCGGTAGGATAATTTCTATCTTCTCTACGAACCACTATACCGAGGCTTGCTGAGATATATTGGTTAATTTTAGCATTTATATTAGAGGTAAAATTGTATTGCTTATACTTAGTAGCAGTATTTTTATAATAGGCATCCTGGCTTAAATAGCCAAGAGAGCTATAGTATTTTACATTTTCATTGCCCCCACTTAGTGCAATAAATTGACGGCTTTGAGGCGACCATGTATTAAAAGCATCACCAAACCAATCTGTATCAGGATGTCCCCAAGGATCACTGCCATCTGCAAATTTCGCAACAGCGTCAGGACTATAATTGGCATTCAACGTAGAAACTCCTGTTGTGGGAGACACATAAGTGCCTGTTTGCTTAATGGCGGCAGAGGCAGCACCCCATTCAGCAACCGGTATGCTTTTGTAAATAGGTAATTCATTCATTATACTTGCATACTCAGAAGCATTAGACATTTCAGGAATTCTGGCCGGTTGGCTCCATCCCTGGTTGAACTCGTATGTAATTTTTGGCTTGCCGGTGGTTCCTTTTTTTGTGGTTATCAAAACAGCGCCGTTGGCGGCTCTTGCACCATAAATGGCTGCGGAGGCATCTTTTAGTACTGAAACACTTTCTATGTCTCTTGGATTTAGTCTACCAATTCCACCATCTCTGTCCGGGATACCGTCAATAACATACAACGGGCTATTATTACCTAAGGTATTTGTTCCCCTGATAGAAACCTGGGCTCCATCTTGACCAGGCTCACCGCCAGTTTGAATTACTACAAGGCCAGGCACCCGTCCGGCAAGTGAATTCGTCATGTCCATTGCCGGCGATTTTACAAGTGCAGCACCTTTAACAGTACTGACCGCTCCAGTAACATCAATCTTTTTCTGCGTGCCATATCCCACCACAATTACTTCGTTCATTTGGCTTACAGCAAGTGCTAGGTCAAAATTAATATTGGTTTTGCTGCCCACTACCACTTCCTGGCTTTGAAACCCGGCATTGGATATTACCAATATTGACTGTTGGTTAGGCACCTGGATGGAATAAGCACCGTCGGCATTCGTTACCACACCGGTTTTTGTGCCTTTGACAAGTACGTTGGCATTCGGCACAGGAGCGCCCTTTTCATCCTTCACAATTCCACTTACAGTTGTGCCATTTTGTGCCTTGATAGCACCGCCGAGCAGCAGCAGTAAAGAGAATAAAATAGCTTTTTTGAGAAGATACCCCGGCAACCCATGTGGATGGCTTTTATTGCAGGAGCAATAGGTGTTGGTTTGTTTTTTCATGATGGCTTGTTGTTTTGGTTTACAAGAATCGTTTGTTATAGAATCGTTAATATTTAAACTGACAAAATTTAGAAATACTACGCTGCACGAAAATTTTTGCTGGTTCGCATTTAATTAAATAATATTTTTCTTTATTTTAAATTGAATAACTAAAACAATGCAATCGTTTACATTAAAAATCCGAAAAAAAAAATGTTCAACCGGATTTATCAACAAATTTTAATGAGGAGAGAATATGCAATCGTTTACATAACAAATATAAAAACAATTATTTTGCTTTACCAAATATTTTTTAACAACTTGTTAACTGTAACAAAAGCAGCTGCTAAGGTCAATGCATTTGGGTTGTTGAAAATTATCTTAATTTTTTTTGGAAATTATGCTAATTTTTTTGTTGAAATACACTGTGGGTATGGAACAAATAATGACGATACCCTTTGAGTACAAGACTATAAACTTCGGACTTTCATTAAAATTTGTGTTCATTTGACCTCATCCCTGCCTCCCGCTTTATTCGGGACAGGCTTGTTCCGAAGGAGAAGGAACTCGACGATTGCAGCAAAAAATATGTAGACCGTGTCAGTTTTTCTTTTTGCACCTAATTACTGACAGTCGTTAAATTGTGTTCATGTTACCTCATCCTTACCTGCTAAGATTGAAGCGAATAAAGTTGGTGCCCCTTTAATTTCCTTTTTGCATCAGTCTGCAAAACTTACGCAATTATAATTTCTTCAACATCCACTTCGAACAACCAAAATGTCCGGAATTTCCCAATGGCCTATCTAAATAATTGAAGCCGAATTTTTCATATACTTTCAATGCCTGCTGCAACTCCGGCATGGTTTCAAGGTATATATTTTCAAAACCAAGCGCCCTGGCTTTTTCTAAACTGCTATCAATAATTTTTTTTCCTATACCCTTTTTCCTGGCGTTCGGCAGCAAATACATTTTTACCAGTTCACAAGTTTTATCGGGTAAACCTTCGGTTGGATAAATACCGCCGCCGCCCACTAATTGTTCTTCCGCAACAACTACAAAATAAGCCGACGAAGGGTGTTGAAACAATTCAAACAAATGATCCGTTTCCGAATCAAAATAAACTGTTCCGGGCTTATTTGCTCCAAATTCAAATAGAGCATTTCGGATGATTTTTGCAATGGCGTTATTATCTGATCTCCTTATTGTTCGAATGAATATTTTTTCCATCTAAACTCAAGATAAAATTTTTATTTCATTCTTCTGTTGGTCCATCGCCGTGGTTGCCACAATTAAATGAACCCACTACGCTGGAGTGAGTTCTTTAAAATATAACATTAAATTTTCGGTACACTATTTTTTATCTACCACAATCATTACAGCTCCCAATGCAGGCACGGTTACTTTTATTCCGTTTGTTGTAACCGCCGAACGGGCTTTTAGCGTGGCGTAACCAGCAGGCCCGCCGGCAACGCCAGAAGGGCCGCTACCGTTTACCAAAACCTTCCTTGAAAATTCGCCGTTGTCATTACTACCCTCCAGGCTGTACCAATAATATCGGTTGCCATAATAAAAATTTTTCATTTTAACTTCCACCGTTTGCGCAGTGGCTGAGGTATTTACAAGCGTAACATTTAACTGCCCTGATGAATAAGTAGAGGAATAAGCTTTTACATTTGCGCCGGTAATTGCATTATTGACGAGTCTATCGCCCAACATTTTTTGTAAATAATACATGTAATAAAAACTTGGTCTTGGGCTCCACTTTGCAACACTTGGTTCATCGCCCGAGCTAAACATACCATGATCATCACCATTGCTCCAGCCATTCATTATATCCCAACGGGCAGCCATTCCATATTTATTTTTTAATGCTTCACCCATTACTAATACAGCGAAAAGCCCGCTAGTATTCGACACTTGTTGCATCCGGTCTTTTGCCCACATATTCCATTCGTCCATGGCAATTGGCTTAACAACAGCCCCCTTCGACTGAAGTTCCTGGGTTACAAAATTCATCATAACTCCCGGTACAGTAAGTGCCGAACCCAATATTGTAGCTGCAGTGGAATTTTCATTGTACGGCGTGAAGTAATTATGCACCACAAAAAAATCTGCTTTATTTCCAACACCGGGTATCATGCCACTGTTCCATGTTTTAGTGGTATTCGTTTGCCATGATTCGGTTGCCGGAGATTCGACAGTTACCACGCCAATATAAATGGTGCTTCCAATTTCAGCGGCGGCTTTTTGCATAGAATCTATAAACACTTTACAATGCTCTCCATATAAAGCTCCGGTTACAAATTCTGGTTGCCCATCTTTGTTGGCTGCCAGGTCAATACGATAGCCCCACTCCCAGCTTCCATAATTTTCATTGCCAATTTCCCACAACTTTGTTCGGCCATTGTCGTACCGCACCCAATCTGCTGCCAGGTGAGCAGCTGCGGCTACCGGATCAGCGCTGGTGCCGTACCGTGCATACCCATAGTTAATAGTGATGATCCCTTTGTTATTTGTCTGCAGCAACATGGTGTAATAATTATCGAGGTTGCACTGCCAGTTATAATTTGATTTTCCATAATTATAGCCCGGTTCTTTTTTTGCGCCCGTTTCATCAACAATCATAACAGGTGCGTCTGCCGGTAATGCCCCTTGCTCTCCATTCCAAAAATAACAATCGCTCGAACTGCCACCCGGAAAACGGATGATATGCGGATGGAGGTTGGTTAATGGTTCTATGGCTTTGGGATCGCCGGCAACCGGGCCCATCCACCAAACGGCATTGTGGCCAAATTCCGATAACGGAATTTTTGTAATGACAGAAGTAGCATCAACAAGTACTGTGTTGGTGACAGCGGAAGGAATGGCTGCATCTTCATAAGCAGGTGCTGTAAAAGTTTTAGCCTGCCAGTCGTCTAAAAAAAAGCCGATGGTATTTGCGGTTGCAGGATCAACGCCGGGCGCTATAGTTGTATCACCTACAACCGGTGGAACAACAACCGGGGGTGGAACAGAAGTTGGATCAACGGGCGCTTTTTTGCAGGAAAAAATAATCACAACAAACACGCATGTAAAAATTTTAAAAGAATGTTGAAGAGAAAATAACATATTTTATGTTTTAAAAGCAAGTGACAGTGAAAAACTACATAAAGCACGAAAAATATTATCTATTATCTACGTTTATGGTTAACCGTTAGATCCTTCATTTTAAGTTACTCCCTATTTTAAAACATCCGCTTCTCAATTAAATTATTGAAACAGCGGATGCTTTTATTTTATCGAAAACTTTTATCTCAGTCCTACGTGATCAACATGAATTACGCCTGAGAAACCTCCAGACTGAAGAATGATTTCCGTTAAAGGACTTGGGTTTCCCAGAGCTGAAAGGTTTATACTGTATGTAGTCCATTCTCCCCCCACTATTGTAACAGCGTATGGGCCGCCCCAGTTACCATTAATTACCACGTTTAATTGTTTGCCTGCAGTACCCGCTTCTCCAAATACTGAAAATTCCAGCTTAGTATACGCTCCCGTAGCAGGGCCGCCATCGTTATGAAAAGTTATTCCTTCATAACCACCTGCGCCATAAGTAACTTTAATTGATTTATCGCCCTGGCGCACATTTGCCGTGCTGTTAAAATCCCTTGCTGCCCACGACCAATCCTGGAATCCGTTTTGTAAAGCATCTGTATAAATAGCATAGGGAAAATCTGCCAACGGTGGAAGCCCGCCAATTAAATCCAACACATCGCCTGACTCAACACTTAACGAGGAGTTTACAACTGATAATACAATTTTTCCTTTAAGGGTTCCATCGGGTACTGTAATAACAATCTTTGTTGCCGATTTACTTACAAAACTTGTAACCGGTGCAACAATTCCGGTAAAGGAAATACCAGTAACCAGGTTCAGGTTGGTGCCCGTAATTGTCAGATCCGATAAAGGCGCAACAGGATTAGGTGCCATCGACGTAATTGCAGGCAACACTACATTTAATTCCTGGTTTGATTCAACCTTTACGTCTGAATTTGCCACCAATGTCAGTTTTCCTTTCTGAGTACTGCCAGGAACTTTTACGACTATCTGGGTCGCAGACTGGCTTACAAAATTTGTTACAGGTGCGGAAACACCAGTGAATAATATTTCTTTTGTCAAATCAAGATTGGTACCGGTAATGGTTAGATTAGCTGCATGTAAAACCGGGTTGGGAGACATTGCGGTTACGGCAGGTAAAGTAACGATTAGTATACTGTCGGTTTCAAAAGTCAGGGGCTCGGTGCCGCCGCTTGAAATAATCAAAGTGCCGGTTTGAGCATTCAATGGAATTTTAACCACCAATTCGTTTAACGACTGGCTTACAAAAGTAGTTTCAGCCATGTCTTTGTTAAATACAATTTCCTTTATCCAATTTAAATATTCTCCTTTTATGGTAATATTTTCTCCCGGACGTGCTTCTTTGGTCATGGAAGTTATAATAACCGGCACCTCAAAGTTTATCATAGTTTTAGAAACTATGTCCCCGGCGGGTGTCATTAGGGTTGCATAGCCCTGCACTGCAGATGCAGGAACAACGAACACTATTTTCTCAGATGTTTGCTCTATAAAACCAGCTTTATCAATTTCAGCACCTGCTAATTTTATAGCTGTAACCTTATCGAGGTTTTGCCCAATAAAAATAATGTTTTCACCATGCTTTGCACCCGTTGGGCCGAAGCTTTCCAATACCACCTGGCCGGAGTTTTCAAGCGAATCTTTTGTACAGGATGTAATCAAACTGATTATCATCAAGAGGCTCAATGCCGAAAGAAACAATTTATTAAATAGTAGTTTTTTCATTTTTTTAATTTTTATCATACAGCATGCAGCAATTATTTTTTACTTTTTGATGATCTTTGGCACCACCCTGAAGTTATCAAAACTCATATCGCAATCAAGATCGCCGGGGCCAAACATCAACAGTCTTGTCCAATAACCGTTCGGGCTCACTGCTAAGGGTGCTGAGTAGCTACCGGCAACTTCTTCAAAAGGAATAATTACCGTTTGCCACTGGCCATGCGTATCGTAAGGCGGGTTCCATTTATAGGCATTATTGTCTTCTTTAAGAAGGCCCACATTAATTACAAGCACATTGCCATTAAAAGGCTTTATTGTGTTCAACTCAAATTTTAAGTTATAGTCAGCAGGCTTATTAATAGCCTCGTCTGGTATATTTTTACTGATGTCGCCCATTGCATCGGCAGGGCCTCCCGCTACTTCGTTCCACGACCATGCTGAGATTTCTTTTTTTACCCTGATATAGTTTCCGTTAATTAATGGCGGGTCACCAGCACCTGCACTTGTTACAACATAAGATGCATTCCACCATCCGGTAAAAGGATCACTGCTGATAAAAATATTACGGTTGTCTCTGAACCAAAAGTCTGATTTCGTTTCACCCAAATGTGTTTTCACTACAATTTGCCGTGGCTGGGCGTTTGCAGGTACTCTTACTTTAATTATTTTATCTTCTACAGATACAAGCTCGCCACTCTCTCCTCCTTCAAAAGTTACTGTAAGCGGCTCGTAAAAAAAGTCACCATTAATAGTAGCTATATCCCCTGCTGCCACATATTCGCAATCCATAAGTTTTATTACCGGTTCGCTTATTTGTACTACAAAATCATATAACAATGAATCATTGTTTGAGAAAATGATCTTCAATTTATTGGTAATAATTGTCGGTATTGGAGAAGGCACACTTACAAGGATACTGGTACTGGTAATATAGGTAGGTGTTAACGAAGCCCGTTGATCGTTAAACCAAACCTGTGTGGCATTTTCTAAATTTTCACCAACAATTGCAACCAGGTTTCCCTGGAATGCGCCTACCAGTAACGAGTCGGAAGAGGTAGGCTCTGTAATGCGTACATACCTCACACGGGGCTCACCATTATTAGGCAGCGCAGCTTCCTTGGTGCAGGAGGAATAAATACCTGCAATGGCAATTACCACGGTAAGTAGCAGTATTGATTTATATATTTTTTTCATATAGCTGTATATTTTAAAAAACAATTGTATTTATTTTTTTAATAGTCTACCGGTGGTTTTAACAGGTTCGGCGCCTGGGTTAACTCTGCTGTCGGTATAGGCAATAAAAAGTTGCCGTCATTTGCATTTATGGTTCTATCGGCGGTTGCCCATGGTGTTTTTGTGATAGTCCACTGCGTAGGATCAGGAAATTTGTCCGGAGCGGCAAAAAATATTCCCCTGTCCTGTGAATTTAAAATTGAATAAGCTTTTGCTTTATCATAATAATGTAAACTCACCAAATCGTACCAGGCCATTGATTCTACGGCGAATTCTACAAACCTTTCTTTAAAAATCACATCGGCGGTAAGGGGCAACAAACGCTCGGGCAATCCGGCACGCATGTGTACTTTATTAAAATATTCCAGTGCTTTTGCATCGGCTGTGGTTACGTTATTACCAAGCGTAGCTTCAACATACACCAGGTACATTTCAGCTAATCGCAACATATACGTATCATTGCCGTATTGTTGAGAAGCTGCCTGCCCTCCCACATCTTCAGCCTTGCCTGTTACATATTTTTTTATGGCCAGAAAATTAACGTCTGTTCCGTTAAAGGGGTAAACTAATTTTTGTTTTCCTCCTGGGATGGTTTGTGTTATTTCAGGATAGCTTGCACCAGGCATCATAAAAGTAGCTTTTAGCCGCTGATCCAGGGTTCTACCTTTTAATGTATCGTCGGCTGCATTGGCAGTAAAGCCTTCGTATTGTTTAAGCATCCACCAGGTAGCGCCTTTATCTCCACCCCATCCATCGCCATTGGCAATATCAGAGCTATAGGCTAAGTAAGCCGGTGCAGAGTTTTGAGTACCCCATGCCCCGGGAGAAAAAACCCATTGCAATGAAAATAAAGACTCAGGATTATTGTCGTAAGGAAAAAGAAATAAGTCGGAATATTTTGGCAGTAATGATGCTCCGCTGTTTTTAATTACATCTTCAGCATAAAATTTTGCGCTGTCTAAAAATGCCTGGTTTCTTGCACCTGAACCATTTGCTTCCACTCCGGCACGGGTAAGATAAAAACGTGCCAGCATTCCTTCAGCAGAATATTTGGTAAGCCTTCCCGGCCGAACCGGAGTTTCTGGTAAATCTGCAGCCACGGCACGCATTTCATTGGTAATAAATTTCCAAACACTAGGTATAGTATTTCTACTGATAGTGGTATCAGAGAGTAAGGTCAGGTTATTTTCAATAACGGGTACCGGCCCCCAGTTCATCACCAAATGACGATAGGCCAACGCACGCATGAATCTAGCTTCGGCGATGGCCATTTTTTTGATCATTGGCGACACCCCATCTCCGGCATAAGTATTTATGTTTTGTATGGCAAGGTTAGACTGGCCTACTACTATAA
>JBGSIG010000848.1:0-3482 GCA_041742655.1 Ferruginibacter sp.
CTCAGCTTTTTGGTGGCCCCTGTAAACTTCTATCGTATAGCTCATGGCTTGAAAAGTGTGAAAGGATAGGCCAATAGGGAGCAAAATTTTAAGGACAGGTACTGGATTTTCTAAAGTGAATGCCCGAAGTAACAAGCTTAAATTTTCATTCAAGAAGTTATAATACTTGAATATTGCCAATACACCAATATTAGCAACAAGACTTATAATCAAGAATAACTTTCTTTTTTTACCGTGTGCATTTTCAATAACAATTCCTGCGAAATAGTCAATGACTATTGTAAAGCCCAAAATTAAAATATACACTGGCACAAACGCCATATAAAAATAGCAACTTGCGGCAAGTAAAAGAAACCATCTAAATTTATGCGGTAAAATAAAATAGGTGACAGTTACCAGGATAAAAAAGAATACAAACTCAATTGAATTAAATATCATTAAACAGGTGTCTTTGAATTTTTGATGTTAAGGTATTGCGCAAACACGACTAAAAGATTTTGATAAGAGAATACAGTTAGAAAAATGACACTCAACTGAGGGAAATACAGAATTAATAAATTTTTCCTCAAAAAATAACTTACTCGTAAAATTTAAGAATAATATTTTTAGATAGATAAATTTTTAGAGTTGCTATCGAAATGGCTAATTAAATTAACAGTGCTTTCAATATTAGTTTTGGAAGATGCACCAAAAAGTATGGATTCTATATTAGGCAATCCGCAAACATATTCTATAGCTTCTTTTGGATTGATGGCTCCGCCACCCAAGACCTGCATGGCTATAGCCCTAAATTTTTTTGTTCTTAATGTATCTTCGTAAATTTCTTTTCCTCCAGACATCCTGAAACCCACTTTATTAATGGAAGCGCAAATGATTGGGTTCGAAATTCCCACCTGTTCAAGAACTGATAATAGTTTAGGCATGTTCATTGTAATGAAACCAGCTTCTGCGTTATACTTCTTTTTAATGTATGCATGAAAAGCTGCAAGCATTTCATACGCTCTAAGTCCAAGCAAAAGATCGGTAATAACATTTTGCAAAAATATCACAGGTGTATCAATGCCTTTAAACATTTTCATTTCTGCATCTATCATCAATTCCATAATTGACTCATAATCTTTTGAAAGATAAGCCATCCCTCCTTTAAACAAGGAACCAAAGAAATTACCTGGTACGTATTGTTTTAGTGTTCCGGAGATGCCCAATTCTGTTACGGCATTTGCATACTTATGAGCATAGGGCATGCAGGGGAAAATTTTAAAATCTGCATACTTCTCTGGGTTAGCTCTTATGATATCGCAAATGTTAGCAATCCTGTCATGTGTTGTACACATAAACGTCCTAATGCCGCTGTTCATCGCATCATCAAGGACTTTAATGATAGCATTATCATCCTTGAACTTAATAGACTGTTCCCTGGATTTGCTGTCGGAAATATGGTTGACTGCAAAAAACTGATTATCTCCAAATAGAATTCTTTCCATCACAATTATTTTGAACTTTTTTTAATGATTGATATTGCTTTATCTGTTTTTGCCGCGCTGGCAAAATTATTAATTGTATTTGGTACCATTCCAGAGGCTGCTCGAACAAAATAATTCATTTGCGCAGAAAATTCTTCCCCTCTTAAATAAAAGTCTACCCCCTCCTGCAAGTCGGTGATATATTTCACATTCCAGCCTTTTGAATAGCCATGTAATAAATCATCCTCCTTGAGATAAACCTTTAACTCATTTGCATCAGCTATCAGTTTTCCGTTAGTACCTATAAGAGTGATAGTAGTTGACATTTTTCGGTATGTATCATCACTCCAGTTAACAGAAAGTAAACCAGATTGACCCGATTCCACTTCTAACAAGGAATATACTGCATCTTCAACTTTTCCGGAATAAATTGATTTAAGGAGCGTTCCTGATGAAGCCGATATCGGAGAAACAATATCATTTAACAGGTCAATTACGTGAGATGCATAATCCAATAAACACCCCCCTCCTTCTGAAGGGTCTGACCGCCAGGTTTCTGCTTTCTTTTTTAACACCACTGGGCCGTATGATTCGCCAATAAAATGATAGATATCTCCAAGCGCTCCACTAAGCGCAATTTTTTTTGCTTCTTTAAATGTTCCAAAAAATTTATTATGATAGCCAACCTGATTAACTACTTTATTTTGTGCAGCAAGAGCTACCAGTTCCTCACTCTGCTCGTAATTAAGACAAAAGGGTTTTTCTGCAAATACATGAATTTTCTTTTGCAAAAGATCCTTTATTATACTATAATGAAACTTAGTAGGAACTGCTACTATAACCGCATCTGGTTTAACATCAATCAACATTTTTGTGTAGTCGGAATAGCAACTGAATTTACCTTGCCTGGTTAAAAAATCTGTCACCATTTTTGAAGTGTCACACACCCCAACAATATCGGTATCAGCATAGCCACCAAGAATGGACAAATGAGATAAACCCATTTTGCCAGCGCCTATTAAAGCAATTTTAAGCATATTTTATTTATTTTGTTTTTTAAACAGTTGTATGTATTCGTTAGTAATGGTATCCCAGTTAAACCTCCTTCTTATATCAACAGCACCAAGTCTTGCTTTGCCTTGTATTTCTTCTTGATGCTCCAGCGCATATTTTAGCACATTTGCCAGATCCTCAGCTTTGCCAGAGGTAAATGTTAGTGCATTATCCCCGCAAATAAATTTATTTTCAACGATGTCTGAACATATCAATGGAGTTCCGAGTGCCATAACTGTTAGTATTACTGGAGAAAGACCTTCGATAAGAGAGGGTTGAACATAAGCATAAGCATTGAGCATCAAAATATTTGTATCATCGCCGTATACATACCCCGGAAAAATAATCCTTGTGTCTTCATTTCCTTTAATACGGGACTCGTACTCTGATGGGTTAGGCGATCCTCCGATTAAAATAAGTTTTTTGGCAGTATCAAGGGATGAAAATGCCTCCACTAAAAGATGTAAACCTTTGTCTGGTATAAAGCGGCCAACAAATAAAAAATAATTTCCCTTCTCAACCCCAAGCCTGTTCAAAATTGTACTATCAGAAGTAGGTTCTTTTACCTCAGATCCATAAGGGATAAACTGAAAGTTTCGGTTGAATCGTTTTTCGAAATACTCTTTTGTATAAATATTATCAAAAGCTACCGCATTAGGGCAATAGGCAGTTAAATAATTTGACATCTTATAAAACAATTTACCATACCATGGCCATTTATCCCTTTTCCAATCCATGGCAAACTGCGTAACAACAACACGCTTACCAGCTAATCTTAAAAACATTCCCCATACGCTATTTGCACCACTATGTAAATGCACTACGTCTGCTGTATTTCTTACAATAACATCAAAAGTAGCTTTAGCAGAATGTATCAACGTATCAAAACCGGCCCTTCTAACGGTTTTAAAATACTTTATTTTAACCCCTTCGTATTCTGTATGCAAGTAATCTTTGTCACCAGGG
>JBGSIG010000849.1:0-2757 GCA_041742655.1 Ferruginibacter sp.
ACTGAAGAAGAAAGAAATGCCCTTGTATGGGGCGATAAAGAACTGGTAGGTGATATTGAAATGAAACAGGCCATCAACATACAGGCATTGTATAATGCGGACAGGAGCCAGACACAGCTTTGCTTTATAGATGCTGTTGAACCAAAAACAGATGATCCTAATGCATTTCCTGAAGAGATCATGCTACGCTATTCGATTACGCCCTTCTTCCGGTCATCAGATGATGGTGCAGTAAATACTGATTCTGAAATGGTATTGCAATTGCATTTGCCTATGACAACCAAGCCTGCACAGGTTCCAAAAATTGTTAGCGCTGGCCTTGCTCAAAGCAAGTATGTAAATGATGATTTGTATTCAAGTACCGAGCCGCGAAAGCGTTATTTATGGCTCGAGTTTTCTGAACCATTAATTAATAAAAATGATGCGTATTTCATCCGCATGCTGGCCTATAGCCCCGATCCCTTATTGGCAAGATGGGAATTAGAAATGTTTAAAGCACCTGAAGAACCAACCCTGCCTATCAATCCGGAACCCATACGCATAATTAGCTACAGCCATACTGATGACCGCAGCGGATTGAATGCCATGCAGGAACTTATTAAAGCAGATGACAGCGAAGTGCATTATTTAGTGCCATTGCCGCCCGGGTTACATTCCGTTTCTGCAGAATTGTTTGGCTTCTTTACCTACGAATTAAGAGTAGGCCATAAAATTGGCTGGAGTACAGCGCAGGGAAGGTTTGGTGGTGTGCTGAGAACAACCGGAGTTCAACATCCATTGCCACAATTGTTCTGTGTTGTAAACAGAAACGAAAAACATGTAATGGTAACAGCGCCGTTTGCACAAACGGTTTTTAATGGTGCCGACGTTACAAGCAAACCGCCGCGTACGCAATTGTGGGCATTGCTGTATGCACAGGTAAAACGTGCCGATGATTTGGTGTATAGAAATATCTTACTAGACGACCAGTTATTTATTCGCCAAAGAATACCCGTAGAACCGCAGACAGGTGTGCAGTTGATTGATATCAATACAGACGCTGTACAATATGGTATTACTGGCTGGAAAAACAAAGACATCAACATGATGCTTCAACAACTTGGTTTGCCTGTTGACAGCAACCTGAGCGTATTGGTAGTAGAAATGTTGCCAACTTACGAAAAATTTAGCAGCCCTTTTAGAAGAGATAACGATGACGGCTTTTTAAGAAACCGCAGCACTGTAAAAATGGACGAAGGAATGGAAGTACAATATTTTAAAACAAATATAAATTATGCTTCCTTGGCAGCAGGCGTAAAGCAGCAACAACTGGAAAATGATTTTCAAAACAGGATGGAAGATGCATTTATTGACCAGGCACAAAAAGAAGAATTAATACGCCCGCTTACAGAACAACTAGGTAGCGAAAGAATTTTACGGACCAGTACGTTAGTGCCCGTGCCGCCAATTTGCTGCACAGATGAATGATTGATGGGTGTGTCTTGCTTAAAGGCAAAGATGGAATATAAAGGGTTACCAATGCCTGTTAAATCTCTTTTATTTCCTTTGCTAAAAAAAGCATCCCCGTAAGTATCCCGGTTGCTGTAATATTTTTACCCACCAGTTTGTTTAATACTGGATCAGAAAACGCATTGCCACCAAGCCGCCTTAATTGGTAGGTAGCCTGACTGGTTTGCAGGTAAACAGCCTTGTGTTCACTTTTTGAATTTTCGGCAAATATTTGTTTAATTACTTTGCCTCTGAGTTTTGTTTCTTGCGAATTATTTGCTTTCATATACTCTCCATCCAAGAATTTCTATTGAGTTTTCTTTTACCACCAACACCCTTATATTATTTAGCTTCTTCTTGTTTAGATTTTGAATATACGTATGAAATTTAACTTTTGTACCACCAAATTTTTTTTGAAGGCCCATTAGGTCGGCCACCTTTGGCTTTACCGAATAAACCGCCTTCTTGTCTTTGGCAATAAAGTTATTTTTAGCTAAAATTTCACTTATGCCAATACCCCTGCCGCTAACCTGTTTTGATTTAGTTTTTAGAGGGGTTCCATCTGTTTGCTTACTCGTAATGCCTATACTTCCGCCCAGCGAAACGCCTTTCATAGAAAGGTTTTTCCTGGTGTTACCAATCGCACTTCCTGTAGTGAGTTTTTCCACATCTGATTTTTCGCATTCAGCCGGCTGCACAGATGGATCGCCCAGCAGGTAAAACTGCGCCAGCGTTTTTAGCTCATGCGGATCCAGGTCGGGCCCTACATCTGTTAAAAACAATTGCCTTGCCTCTAAAAATGCTCTGCCGGTTGATGCGCCTTTTAAAATATTTTTTATAAAATACTGGGTAATCAAATCTGCAAGTCCCTGCGAATCTGCGGGTCCGTATGCAATGGTACTGCTTCCTACAAACGCAATAGCATCATTTTCAAAATAATTTGTTGCAATCCCCGCTGCTGATAATCCTAACTGCTCGTGATCGAACAACTGGCCGCCGAAGCAACACTCAGCAGCAACCACAGTGCCGGGTTTTACATTATTTAAAAGGTTTAGAGACGCCATTGCTTCGGGGTAGTCTTCATCTCTTTGTCCATAATAATACAAGTCAAAATTGGCACCGTGACAGTTATAAAAATGTGTAAGTGGTTCAAGTTGCTTTTTTGTAAATGGTTTATACTTTTTAGCAATTTTTCCACCAGGCGATATAGTCAATTTTTTGCTTTGTCCAAACATGCTCTGCAAACTTAATTCCGTTGATTTCTTCCAC
>JBGSIG010000850.1:0-5992 GCA_041742655.1 Ferruginibacter sp.
CATTATTTGCATTGAAAGTAATTACCGGCTGTTTGCATGCCTGGATACTGATGCGAATGAGCAGTTTGCCTGATACCCTTTTATTTCACAAAGAAGGAATAATAGAATATCATTTATTGCTAAGCAACCCAAAAGAATGGATCCGTAATTTTTTTATTTCAGGCTACGATTCTGGTTATGCCGGATTGTTAAGTTCAACAAACTCTTACTGGAATGATTTGGCGGGAAATATCATCATTAAATTTTTATCGCTTTGCAATATTTTTAGTTTTGGGCTTTATTACGTCAATGTAATTTTTTACAATTTTGTTATTTTCTTTGGTGCCATCGCTGTGTACCGGGTATTTAGCATGATATATATAAACAAGCAACGGCATTTAATAGCTACTTGTTTTTTACTGCCCTCACTAATTTTTTTTAGCAGCACTATTCACAAAGACGGATTAATATTTGCTGCAATTGGCATCGCTGTATTTAACATATATGTGGCATTGCATAAAAGAACGATTACCATCCGCAGGGCTCTATACATAACGGCAGCGCTGGGTTTTATTTTTTTTGTACGCAGTTATGTGTTAATGGCATTTTTGCCGGCGGCATTTGCGTGGGTGCTATCTAAGGGTATAAAATTACCAGTTGTATTTACTTTCGTTGGTACTTATATTATTGCAGCCATCATTTTTTTTAATGCTGGATCATTTTTGCCTGCATTTAATTTGCCGGAAAGTGTAGCAAACAAACAACAAGCGTTTGAAAAGTTGGCTCCGGCATCAACTGCTATACCATTAGATGAATTGCAACCTGTTTTTAAAAGTTATGCTGCTAATGCATCACAGGCACTTAATCATAGTTTGATGCGTCCTTATTTCTCCGACTATAAATTATCTCCATCTCTTTTGCCGCTTGCCATTGAATTGTTTTTTTACGAACTCTTACTGGTTTTGTTTATTTTTTTTAGAAATAAGTTAATAGTGAAGGATGCGTTTATAATCTTTGGTTTATTTTTTAGCATTTCGGTGCTACTTATTATTGGCTACATAGTTCCTGTTATTGGAGCCATTGTAAGATACCGCTCCATTTATCTGCCATTTATTTTAGCCCCAATGGTTTGCAGTATAGATTGGCAAAAATTTAGAAGTTTACTACAAATAAAAAAATAACGTAATATCTTTATTTTTCCCATTTTCTGTTAAAAATCATCGTTTTTAAAAAATATTTTTCATTTAATCAAAAAATATAACCTATTTTGCGTGTTCTAAAACTAAAAAATGATGAATTCACTCCGTTTTAAAGCAATTGACAATTTGGCTACTACCGAGAATGTAACTGTAAAAGCCTCTACAAAAATTACCGGAATTTTCGGTGAAAACGTGTTTACTCATAAAACGGCACGTCAGTTTTTGAGTGATGAAGCGTATAAAAGTTTACTGGCTTCTATAAAAAGCGGTAAAAAAATTGATCGTGTAATGGGTAGTCAAATTGCAAATGGCTTAAGGGCATGGGCAGAGACGAAAGGTGTTACACATTATACGCATTGGTTTCAGCCACTAACAGACCTGTCTGCTGAAAAACATGATTCATTTTTTACTTTAAAAGGCGATGGTACCCCAATAGAAGAATTTGAGGGTGCAGCCTTAATACAGCAGGAGCCTGATGCTTCTTCCTTTCCGTCAGGAGGACTGAGAGCAACTTTTGAAGCTCGTGGATATACTGCATGGGATCCTTCATCACCGCCATTCATCATGGAGATTGGTAATGGTAAAACATTGTGCATACCTACTATTTTTGTAAGCTATACCGGCGAATCGCTTGACGCCAAAACGCCACTGTTAAAAGCATTGGTAGCTTTGGATAAAGCAGCAGTTGACGTTTGCCAATATTTTGATAAGAATGTAACGAAAGTGCAAGCCACCCTTGGATGGGAGCAGGAATATTTTGTAGTTGATGCAGGTATGGTAAACGCCCGTCCTGATTTAGTAATGACCGGACGTACCGTTTTCGGCCATGCACCTGCTAAAGGTCAACAATTGGAAGACCACTATTTTGGTGCTATTCCTGAAAGGATTTATGCATTCATGAGAGATTACGAATCGGAATCTTATAAATTAGGTATTCCTCTGCGTACACGTCATAATGAAGTTGCTCCGTCTCAGTTTGAGTGCGCCCCAATTTATGAAGAAACAAACCTTGCAGTTGATCACAATACTTTATTGATGGATGTAATGACCAGGGTGGCTAAGCGCCATGGGTTAATTGTATTGTTACATGAAAAGCCATTCGCAGGAATTAATGGGAGCGGCAAGCACAATAACTGGAGCATAGCGACAGACACAGGAGTAAATTTATTGGCACCGGGTAAAACTCCAAAAACCAACCTGATGTTCTTAACTTTCTTTGTTAACACCATCAAAGCGGTTCATGATTATTCAGGTTTATTAAGGGCATCTATTGCAAGTGCTGGTAATGACCATCGTTTGGGCGCAAATGAAGCCCCCCCGGCAATCATTTCTATATTTATTGGTAAATATCTTTCTGAAGTACTGAACCAGGTTGAAACCCGTGTTGGTGGAAAGTTTGATGAGCAGGATGAAGCTATGTTGAAACTGGATATTCATAAAACAATCCCGGAATTGATGTTGGATAATACTGACAGAAACCGTACTTCTGCTTTTGCTTTTACAGGTAATAAATTTGAATTCCGTGCGGTGGGTTCAGCGGCAAATTGTGCTATCAATATGACGGTGTTAAATACCATCGTGGCGCAAACATTAAAGCAATTTAAGAAAGATGTAGATGCCTTTATTGAAGGTGGCGATAAAAAGGAAATTGCAATAATGCATGTAATTCAAAAATATATTGTAGAAAGTAAATCAGTATTATTTGAAGGTGATGGTTACAGCGAAGAATGGGCTAACGAAGCAGAAAAAAGAGGATTACCAAACATTAAGACCACCCCTTTAGCATTAGATGCCTACGTGACCAAATTATCTAAAGATTTATTTGAAAGTAACGATATATATACTCATGCTGAACTGGAAGCCCGTCATGAAATAATGCTGGAGGCGTATATCAAAAAAGTTCAGATTGAAGCAAGAACAATGGGTGAATTGGCAACTTCTGTTATTTTGCCATCGGCGGTTAAATACCAGAATGTATTAATTGCAAATATCAATGGTTTAAAGACTGCTGGTTTACCTGACGCTGCGTACTCCAATCAAATGAGTATTTTGGAAGAGATAAGCAATCACATCAATTCCATGAGTACCGGGGTAAGACAAATGATTGAAGCAAGAAAGAAGGCAAATAAAATTGAAGACACAAGGGAAAAGGCCATTGCCTATTGCGACGATATTAAAGGAAAGCATTTTGACGAAATCCGTTATCATGTTGACAAATTAGAATTGTTGGTGGATGATGATTACTGGGCATTACCTAAATACAGGGAAATGTTGTTTTTAAGATAATTACTGTTTAAATCATTTGCCGTATGCAAATAGATTTAATAAAAATAGCTGGCAAGCAATCGTAAAATACCCGGATCACTTTGGTGAACGGGTTTTTTTATTTTTACCCGTTAAACTTTCCCTTCCTTTTGTATTCTATGATATGTAAAAAAATGAAAAATGAAAAAATGGAGTGTCGGATTATTATTAACTTTTTTAAGCCTTGGATGTTTTGCACAGGTGCAAAGAAATATAACACCAAAAACTGATTCGGCGAAAACTACAATGACCGATGAAACATTGAGCGGTGAAAAAGGGACGACTGGAAAAGAAAATAAAATGGAAATGATCAGGTCACTAAACCTCAGTAAAGATCAACGGCAACAATTGAAGGAAATGCGCCAGGCCAACAAGGCAAAGAAAGCGTTGATAGAAAGCAGCAACCAATTAACAGAAGGCCAGAAAAAAGAACAGTTAAGAAAATTGCAGCGGGATGCTGCCGGTAGCCTTAAAAATATATTATCTGAAGAGCAAAGCGCTAAAATAAGAGAAAAGCTAGAAGCGAAAAAGCACCAACTGCAACAATAAATTATCTATAGCAATTTGCATTCCACAGCATTTAGTCAAAGATGGTTCACCAGCAGGTTTACTAACACAAGAAGGAAAGCTGTCCCGATTTTCGGGATGGCTTTTTTTATACAGGCTTAACCGTTAATTTGCACCCGAATAATAAACTATGCAATATTACATCATAGCAGGGGAGGCAAGTGGCGACCTGCATGGCAGCAATCTTATAAAAGAATTAAAGGCAATAGACGGCAATGCCAGTTTCCGTTGCTGGGGCGGTGATAAAATGGAAGCGGCGGGAACCACGCTGGTAAAGCATTACAAAGACCTTGCCTTTATGGGGTTTATAGAAGTGGTAAAAAATCTGCGTACAATATTTAAGAATTTAGACTATTGTAAAAAGGATATCCTGGCACACAGGCCTGATGTACTCATTCTGATTGACTACCCGGGTTTTAATTTACGCATAGCCGAATGGGCCAAAAAGCATGACATAAAAGTGATTTATTATATTTCTCCGCAAGTGTGGGCTTGGAAAGAAAACCGGGTAAAAGGGATAAAAAAATCGGTGGACAAAATGCTCGTCATTTTACCCTTTGAAAAAGAGTTTTATGAAAAATGGAATTACGAAGTGGAGTATGTAGGGCATCCGCTGGTGCAGGTAATTGAAGAATTTAAAACGTCGCAACAAAATAATATTGAGGGAAAACAAATTGCCGGACTGCCAATAAATAACAAAAATATTATTGCGTTATTACCTGGCAGCAGAAAGCAGGAAATATTAAAAAAACTGCCCGTCATGTTACAGGTTGCAGCCAGTTACCCCGACTATAATTTTGTAGTTGCAAAGGCGCCCGGTATCGCGGAAAGTTTTTATAATGAATTGTTGTCACCGTATAAAAATGTGTACTCGGTAGTAAATAAAACGTACCAACTGTTAACTCAGTCGAAGGCCGCATTGGTTACCAGCGGTACAGCCACTTTGGAAACCGCTTTATTTAATGTGCCAGAAGTTATTTGTTATAAAGGAAGTAATGTGTCTTATCAAATTGCCCGCCGCTTAATTAAGATAAAATATATATGCCTTGTTAACCTAATCATGGATAAGGAAGTAGTGAAAGAATTAATACAGGATAAACTTACAGTAGAAAACATCAGGGCTGAACTGGAAAGGATATTATTTGATGTAAATAAACAACAACAGTTGAAGGAAGATTATGAGGCGCTGAAAAAACTGCTAAGTAAAGGCGGAAACGCATCTGCAAATGCCGCAAAAAGCATTCATAATTATTTACTAATGCCTCAGTAGTTTGTATGCCAGTATAATCAAGCCTATCAAAAAAAGAAATATAGAAATACGGTTAATGCCGTGCATAAACTTCACCGAAAAATTTTTAGGCGCATTCGGATCTTTTTTCTTTAGAAACAGGTATTGCGCAAATTGGTCCCAGATTCCCATAAAATAGTATTTTAAACCTTCTAATTTACAATCTAAACTTTAATTTGTTGTAAATGTTAAACATTTACGTTCACGAAACTTATTGTCTTCATCCTCCGTATATATCGTAAACATTTTTTTTCCATGAAAAATATACTGATACCAGTTGTTGCCTTTTTGTTTACGGCATGTAATGCGCAAACAAATACAAACGTGACAGCAACCCCCACAAAATTTAAAGTTGTAAAAACTCAGGCTGAATGGAAAGCACAGTTGAGCCCAACCGCCTACGAAGTTACCCGGCAGGAAGGCACCGAGAGGGCATTTACAGGTAAATACTGGGATAACCATGAAAAAGGAACCTATAGCTGTATTTGCTGTGGATTAGAGTTGTTTAGCAGCACCACCAAATTTGAAAGTGGCACAGGCTGGCCCAGTTTTTATCAACCCATTAATAAAACCTGCCTGTTAGATGAGAATGATAATACTTACGGAATGGAGAGGACAAAAGTTACCTGCAGCCGGTGTGGTGCACATTTAGGGC
>JBGSIG010000851.1:0-1812 GCA_041742655.1 Ferruginibacter sp.
TGCCATAAGAAAATTATATCCCACTGAAATCATCTATACTTTTTGGGATTATTTCCGTGATGCTTATGGCCGCAATGCGGGCTTACGTATTGATCATTTTCTATTGAGCCCAACACTTGCAGAAAGTTTAATAGCAGCCGGTGTAAACCGCGACGTGAGAGGCTGGGAAAAAAGCAGTGACCATGGGCCAGTGTGGATTGAGTTAAAAGATTGATACTGTGAATGGGCAATGATCAATGGTCAATATTTCACCTTTCACTATTCACAAATCGATACATCTATTTATTCAAAACATAGCACTAGTTTTTATTAATCGTGACAAGCTGATAAGTCTTTTCTTTCGCCGTATTAAATGATATTGTATAACCATTTGCATCAGCAATTGAAGTTGCATCTACACCTGCAATACTTATCGGAACAGCAGTTCTTATCATGCAGGTTCCACCAGAACCGGAACTTATAACGGCGCCGGTTAGTCGATGATCTTTCCAGGTGATGGCTACTTCAAAATTGCCCCTTGCTTTCAAACCTTTAATGTTTCCTTCCGGCCATGCATCGGGCAATGCAGGCAGCAGGTTTATCTCTCCCAAATGGCTTTGTAAAAGCATCTCTCCCATACCGGCAATTCCGCCAAAATTTCCATCAATCTGAAATGGAGGATGCGCATCAAACAGATTTACATAGGAGCCGCCGCCATCTGCATAATTGGTGCCTTCCTGACCCGTAAGATGCAAAAGCTTTCCGATCATTTTATAGGCATGGTTGCCATCCTGTAATCTTGCCCAAAAATTTATTTTCCATGCAAGGCTCCAGCCAGTACCGGCATCACCTCTAAGCTCCAGTGATTGTTTTGCAGCGGCTGCAAATTCGGGCGTAAGTATGGGTGAAATCTGGCGACCGGGATATAAGCCAAATAAATGTGACACATGCCGGTGGTGCGGATCTACATCTTCCCAGTCCTTATACCACTCTTGCAAATTTCCTTTTTTACCTATGTGCAGCGGGTACAGTTTTTTTCTTTTTTCAATGATCAGGTTACGAAAAGAAACATCTTCATTTAATTCTGTGGAAGCATCAATTATATTGGTAAACAAATCCCAGATAATGGACATGTCCATGGTAGTTGCAATTGAAGCTGCACCATGTTTTCCGCTATCATCAATAAAACTATTTTCAGGAGAAAAAGATGGAGCAGTTACCAACCAGCCATTTTTATCTGTTACCAAAAAGCTAAGACCAAATTCCGCCGACCCTTTCATTAAAGGATAGGCTGTTTCTTTCAAAAACTTTTTATCTTTTGTAAAAGCATAGTGTGTCCATAAATGCTGACTTAGCCACGGAGAGCCCATTGTCCAGTTGGCCCACATGGGATCACCTTTTCCGATATCTCCAACCGGGTTAGTCAACGCCCAGATATCACTGTTGTGGTGTACGGCCCAGCCATTGGCATGGTAAAATTCTTTTGCGGTGATTGCCCCGTTTACAGCAGTATTTTTTATAAAACCCATCAGGGGTAAATCCATTTCAGAAAGATTGGTTAATTCGGCCGGCCAGTAATTCATTTGTACATTGATGTTGGTGGTATAGTTGGCACTCCACGGTGGCCGCAGTTCTTTGTTCCATATACCTTGTAAGTTAGCAGGCACATTGGGTGTACGCGAACACGAAATAAGCAGGTAGCGGCCATATTGAAAATACATTGTTTCAAAAGATGGGTCTTTTACTCCTTCTGTATATCCAAGCAAACGTTCATCGGTCGGCAACAATGCATTTTTATTATCCCCTGGTGTTGCCAACGTAAAAGACACCCGG
>JBGSIG010000852.1:0-1705 GCA_041742655.1 Ferruginibacter sp.
GCAGAAATACAACAACAGTTAGGCAATCGTGAAAGAGAAGCAGTGTGGAGAGAAAAAGTCTATACCGTAAAGAAAAATCCCAGCAATCTTGATTTGTACAAATGGGGGATGGCGTTATATGCTGCTGAAAATTATCCAAGAGCCGATAGTGTGTTTGCCATTTACCAGGAAAAATATCCCGACCAGGTTTATGGATATTTGTACCGTGCAAGATGTAATGCGTTAATAGACACATCCATGGAGAAAGGACTTGCCGTGCCGCTTTATGCGAAACTCGTTGAGGTAACCATTAAAGACTCTGTAAAAAACAGGGATCTGTTGCTAAGAGCATATCAATATCTTGGTGCGTATGAAGCTACCAATACAAAAAATTATGTTGCTGCATTGTCCTTTTACGATAAAATACATATACTTAACCCGCAAGATGAAGATGTATCAAAAAATATCGCCATCTTAACCAAATGGGTAGAAGAAGGAAAAGGAAGCAACGAGGGAAATAAAGCAAATGCTGAAAACGACAAAGGGATCAATTAAAGCATTGACAAGAAAATATTATACAATCAACTTGATTTGAAGAAGAATCATTAAATACGAACTAAGGCCTGGCCAGGTCCTATGATTTTTACCTGATTTCTGATTTTAAGAAAAACAGTGGGCGCCATAGGCGTCCACTTTTCTTACATTTGCATCAATAGCAGATTTACACCACTTAATATTTAGTAAAACAATGTTAGTTAGTTTTTAAATATAATATGGGCATAATTACAGGTATACGTTTAGAGATAAAGAAAGCGTTTGACAGAATAGCAAATGAAAAGGTTAAGAGAAACTTGCTGCAGGCAGTGCCCTTTTGGGTAGGTTCGTTGGTTACGGGTTTATTTGCAGTATTGTACGCAAAATTGTTTGGCTTTGCCGAAGAAGGCACAATGTATATTCTTAAACATTATTCGTGGCTGTTGTTTATAGTTACACCGCTTTGTTTTGTATTAGCGTGGTGGGTAGTAGTAAAATTTTCCCCCTATTCAAGAGGCAGCGGCATTCCGCAGGTAATGGCGGCTATTGAATTAGCCAATCCTAAAGACGATATCAAAGTAAATAAACTGCTAAGCATTCGCATCATTATCGTTAAAATGATCTCAAGCCTTGTGCTGGCATTTGGTGGTGGCGTCATAGGAAGAGAGGGCCCTACCATTCAAATAGCCGGATCAGTTTTTAGAAAAGTAAATCAATGGCTGCCTCAATGGTGGCCAAAGATATCAAAGCGAAACATGATTATGACCGGTGCTGCAGCCGGACTTGCGGCGGCTTTTAATACTCCATTGGGAGGAATTGTTTTTGCAGTGGAGGAACTAACCAAAACGCATATCAGCTATTTTAAAACAGCATTATTTACTGCCATTATTATTGCAGGTTTAACCGCCCAGGCGCTGCTTGGCCCCTACCTGTATCTGGGTTATCCTGATGTAAGTAATTTATCTGCTTACATATTTTTTGCTGTTATTGGTGTATCAATTATTTCGGGGCTGGCAGGTACAGGTATGAGCAGCGCAATGCTACGATTGATGGATTGGAAAGCCACCTTTCGGTTTAGGTATCAGCACATTTTATATGTTGTAGCGTGTGCATTGATCATTGTTACCGTGGCAGTTTTTTTAGATGGGAGGATTTTAGGATCAGGTAAAAATTCAATCTCTTATTCGTTGTT
>JBGSIG010000853.1:0-6535 GCA_041742655.1 Ferruginibacter sp.
GAGGCCAATATGATCGGTATTGCGGCTGGTCTTACAATCGGCGGAAAAATTCCATTTACAACAACATTTGCAAATTTTTCAACCGGGCGTGTATATGATCAAATTCGCCAGTCTGTTGCGTATAGCAATAAGAATGTAAAAATTTGCGCATCCCATGCGGGATTGACATTAGGTGAAGATGGAGCTACTCACCAGATTTTAGAAGATATCGGGTTAATGAAAATGTTGCCGGGAATGACGGTAATTGTGCCTGCTGACTATAACCAGACAAAAGCAGCAACAATGGCAATTGCTGATTATCAGGGGCCGGTGTATCTTAGGTTTGGCCGCCCGGTTTGGCCCATTTTTACCAACGAAACTGATTTTGTAATTGGTAAAGCACAAAAATTATCAGAGGGCACAGATGTAAGCATTTTTGCCTGTGGCCATTTAGTATGGATAGCAATTGAGGCGGGAAGAATTTTAGAAGAAAAGGGCTTCAGTGTTGAAGTCATAAACATTCATACAATAAAACCATTGGATGAGGCTGCTATCATTGCTTCTATTTCGAAAACCAAATGTGCTGTCACTTGCGAAGAACACAATGTACTTGGTGGACTGGGCGATAGCGTTGCACAGGTTGCAGCTAAAAACTTACCCATACCTATCGAGTACATCGGCACAAACGATACTTTTGGTGAAAGTGGCAAGCCTGCTGAATTATTAGTGAAATATGGCTTAGATGCAGCACATATTGTTGCTGCTGCCGAAAAAGTAATAGCAAGAAAAAAATCATGAGCCGATTAAACTTTTTAGAGAAAAACCAATCATACGATTGGTTTTTTTATTTTTACACCTGCTGATCAATTATGGACCAACTACATTTAGATGATAGCGAATTATTGCGCCAGTTTAAAGATCCCTTGCTCAAAGAGAAAGGGTTTACCGGCGTTATAAAAAAGTACCAGGAAAAATTGTACTGGCATATACGCAGAATGGTAATCAACCATGAGGATGCAAACGATGTGCTGCAAAACATGTTTATTAAAGTGTGGAATGCATTGGATAATTTCAGAGAAGATAGCCAGTTGTACACCTGGCTATACCGTATTGCTACCAACGAAAGCCTGTCGTACATAGAACAGCAGAAAAAAAGAGTCTCGGTATCGCTTAGCGATGTGGAGAATGGACTAAGTAATAAATTAAAAGCTGAAAAAAATTATGACAGTAATAAGATAGAATGGAAACTTCAACTTGCTATGCAGCAATTGCCTGAAAAGCAACGGGTAGTTTTTAACCTGAGGTATTACGATGAAATGCCCTACCAGCAAATGAGCGTAGTACTTGAAACCAGTGAAGGCGCATTGAAGGCCAGTTACCATCACGCAGTAAAAAAAATTGAGGATTATATATTAAATCATTAAACTTTTAAGCCCAATTAAGGTCTCAGTAACCAATGAAATTTGAAAACGACATATTAAGGGAATTGCAGCAGCTTAGTCCGCAATTGGCAAGGCTTCCAAAAACCAATATGTTTATTGTGCCGGATGCTTATTTTGAAACCTTGGGTACAACTATTTTATTAGGGTTAAAGGAAGGGTTTGTAGTACCCGACAACTTAAAAAATAATGATGTACCAGCGGGATATTTCGAAAACTTATCCGCGAGCATTCTTGATAAAATAAAAGAACAGCAATTAAATATTGAAAAAAGCGAATCGGCAACAATTTCTTCACTGTTACAAGGTGTACAACATTCAGATCAGTTTGAAGTACCGGATGGATATTTTGCAGAATTGTCTAAAGATATTCTGGATAAAATAAAGGAGCAGTCGGCAACGGCTGCTATGAGCGAACATTCCGAACTGTCTTCCTTATTACACAGCATAAGGAATATAAATGTTTTTGAGGTGCCCGATGGATATTTTGATCATGTAGCTGATCATATTGTTGGTTCCGTAAGGGCAACGCCTGCTAAAGTTGTAAGCATGCCCAAAAGGAAATTAATTTTTAGGTATGCAGCGGCAGCAGTTATTACCGGCGCAATGGCTTTGGGTGTTTATAAATATGCAGAAAGCCCTGCTGTTTCTAATATTCCGATTGATGGTGATTACGCAACAGTAAATGCTTCAATTGAAAAAGGAAAAGCTATGAGTACAGAGCAGTTTAATGAAGCTTTGAATAATCTTACAAAGGAAGATATTACCAATTACCTGGAAAAAAATGGAACCGATTATGATATATCTCTTTTAACTCCAGGTATTGATGATGATGAACTTCCAAAAAAGGACGAGTATTTGCTGGACGACAAAACTTTGGAGAATTATCTTGATAAAATCAAATTTCAAAATTGACTGCATAAAGGAGAAGAGACATGAAAAAATTATACCTGATACTAACCTTTATAACCTTTGCTTGCATAGCCAAAGCGCAGGATGAGCAGCCTTCTGCAAAAAAGCAGGCTGATATAGAGGCGCTTAAAGTTGCTTTCATTAGTAAAGAATTAGACCTTACACCAGAGGAAGCGCAAAAATTCTGGCCGGTGTACAATCAATATTCAAAAGAAATAAAGGCAACAAGAATAGATAACCCTGACGTTTTGGAAAGAGATGAAAAAGTACTTGCTTTAAGAAAAAGCTATAAGGAGCAGTTTACAAAAATATTAGGACCACAAAGGGTAAATAATATGTACAATGCAGAAGGAAGATTTAATCAATTATTATTTAAGGCCATTCGCAGGCAAAATAAAATGCAAAACCGCCCAAACAAACCGATACCGAGAACAAATTAGGCAAAACAAAAACAGGCTGGTAAAATAAATGCGTCGTTAATGTTTTTTGCGTTCCAATTTACGAAAACTTAAACACAGGTGTTTTTATATCGTGGTAAAAAAGAAAGGTCCATTTCTCCTCTTGTCCTGTCTGCCACCATTGCTGCCTAAGTTCCATACATTTTTTCCCATCAAAATCATATTTAGCAATAAAGCGGCTTTTCATTTGTTGCAATTGAGGTGCAACATCGCCGCCAAAAAAAATCTTTTCTCCATCTTCTTCTATCCAAAATACCTGGTGATAAGGACAATGCCCTCCTGTTACTTCGTACCGGATATAGCCATCAATTATGCCGTTATCGTCTGTACGAATCACTTTATCGGAATTGTTCAAAATCACAAAATCTTCCTGGAGATACGATGTATTGGCTTTATCTAAAGCGAATGCAAGTTCATTGTTATTCACGTAGTGGGTAGCGTTGGGAAAGCTAAAAAAACGCTGGTGCAGCTGCTTATCTTCTACACTAATTCCGCCGGAATGATCTTTATGAAGATGGCTTAATAAAACCTTCGTTACTTCTAAAGGATCAATACCATTGTTGAGTAAGTTTTCATGTATTTGCAAAATACCTTCAGCGGTATTAAAGCCTAAACCAGCGTCGATTACAATAATATCTTTGCCTGACACTACACAAAACGGTTGTATTTCCACCAGCAAACTTCCGGTAGCCCTTTGTTGCACATCGTCCTTTGCCTTATTAAATGGAATAAATTTTTTTGTTTTATCAACCGTAAAGGTGCCTTCACTTAATGGAATTATTTTCATAACATTCAGATATTCCCAGCGGAAATTTTACACTCCAAAAACATTTAAAGAGCCAGTAGTTATTAAATTAATATTTTGTAGTAAAGTTAAAAGAAAAAGATTGCCGGAACTAAAAGCAGATGGACATACGAAACAGAAAAATCGATTTATCTCAGCACCATTTGCCTGTCGGAATCAAGCTTTATCAATACAAAAAGTAAAATAGTGAATGTTAGCAGTGAAGAACCACCATAACTCAACAAGGGCAATGTGATACCTATTACCGGCGCAAGCCCGATGGTAACAGAAATATTTACCGCTACATGAAAAAAGAAAATACTGGCGACACAATATGCATACACCCTGCTAAAGGTACTCCGTTGCCTTTCTGCAATAAATACTATGCGCAAAATCAAACCAAGGTATAGCAACATCAGCACCGTACTGCCCAAAAAACCAAAGTTTTCGCCAACTGAAGTAAATATAAAATCCGTATGCTGCTCCGGTACAAAATCGCCCTGCGTTTGGGTACCCTTTAAAAAACCCTTTCCTATCAATCCGCCTGAACCAATGGCAATTTTTGATTGTTTTACATTATAGTTTTGCTGAGCACTTTTTCTCAATTTGGCCTTTTCGTCTTCAGGGCTGAGCGTATCATTTTTATCTCTATCAACAAAGGGATTATCTACCCCCACCATGCTAAAAATTCTGTCTGCCTGGTATTTTTTAAATATATGTTGAAAGGTAAACGGCACAGCCACCCCCACAAATAAAACGCAAAATGCCCAGCAACTTATCACTAATATCATCAGGCGGTTATTTCTTCTTAATTGTTTTCTGTTACCCAAAAGTACTAACACTCCCAACACTGTAAAAGCTATCACTAAAGTTTTAGCTGGCAATAAAAGAGAGGCCACTAATAATAAAGCCATCGCCGCACCAACTATTAAATACCCGGCAGGTAACCCTTCCCGGTACATGGGAATCAGAAAAGAAAAATATACCAATGCGAGGCCGGTTTCGCCTTGTAAAATAGACAGCACAGCCGGCGTAAAAGCGATAACAGCCGCCATTAATTGCGCTTTTGGCTTACTGAAATTGGTGTCGTTCATTGAAAGATATTTAGCTAATGCCAGCGAAGTAAATATCTTACACATTTCTACAGGCTGCAAATTCATAAAGCCAAGCGGTATCCAACTTTTAGATCCTTTTATTTCTTTACCAAGCACAAAAGTTGCCAATACCAATAAAATACCTACCAGGTAACTCAGGTTTGCAGTAGCGGTAAAGAATTTACTGTCGGTTAATAAAATAAAAATAGCCAGTACAATACAGGCTATAAAATAATACATCTGCTTACTATAATTTTTTTTGAAACCTAAAAAGCTTTGCATCACAGCATCACCATTCCGATATTCAACAGAAAAAATACATAATAAGCCAATGGCTACTAAAATAAAATAAAGCCATATCAATATCCAGTCAACGCCTTTTCCTATTTCGGGACTTTTTTGATACATTTTATAAAGTAAAATTTTATTTTTTTACGGTGTCCGCCGGCACAGTTTTTTTGTTTGAGCCCGGTAAAATAGCTTCGGGCTTTTTTGGAGCCTCTTTACTATTGCTATCATTATTGGGCAGAGTATTTTTTTCCTGAACTTCCTTATCTTTTTTATCCAGATTTTCAGTCTCCTCATTCTCCTCCAGGCCAATGGTGTCTCTTAAATTTTTTATATACCCCTTTGCTACCAGGTACGCAGGGTCCTTGGAGTGCCTGATTGAGTCCTGTCGTTTAATTTCTATAAAAATTCTGTCTGGTATCAAATTTAGATTCGCTAATTGTTCGAGTCTTGCAAGGCGTGCCTCACCGACTACAGAATCTTTTAGATATTTTTCAATCATCAGGCCGCAGATTGGAGCCGCATATGTTCCACCAAAACGGCCGCTGTTTTCCACTACACACATAATGGCAATTTTTGGATTATCCCTGGGAGCAAAGCCACAAAAAAATGCATGGTTCGGCTGTTTAACACCTCTGTAATAATTTTCCACGGTACCCGTTTTGCCACAAATTTGTATTCCCTCCACTTTTGCCCCCATGCCGGTTCCCCTGTCAACCACGCCCTGCATACCATCATGCACCGCTTCAAAAACACTATCCGAAATATCAATGGCATTGTGCTTTTCCTGGAAGGAAGCAAGCAGTCCAAATTTATCTCCGCCTTCAATTGAATCTACTACATGCGGTACTTTATACCACCCCTTATTGGCAATGTATGCCATTTCATTGGCAACTTGTAGTGGGGTTGTACTTACTTCGCCCTGGCCAATACTAACCGAACGAAAATTGCAGTAGTTCCATTTTCCCTCGCCGTAAATTTTGGGATTGTTGAAATAAGCAGGTGTTGGTATAAACCCTCTTTTTTCTGAGGGAAGATCTACGCCCAATTTATGGCCCAATCCAAAAGCATACATGTACCTGTCCCAAACTGCCAAACTGCTGTCTATATCAGGATATTTTGGGTTGTTGATAACGCGTTGCATTACCGTAGCAAAGTAGGTATTGTCTGATACCGTAATAGCACTGCGAAGATCAAAAACTCCTTTATCCAAACACCCCATCGGGTGGCCGCTACCACAGCCATAAAATGCTCCGGAACATGCTACTCTAAATTTTGTATCTATCACGCCTTCATGTAATCCAACAAGCGCCTGCAGCGTTTTAAAGGTTGATCCGGGAGAATAAGTAGCACTGATGGTTCTATTCAACAACGGTAAGGCCGGGTCTAAAAATAATTTAGAAAAATGTTTCCTTCTTTCACTACCCGATAAAAACTGCGGCTTGTAAGTGGGTGCACTTACCATGGCCAGAATACCCCCGGTTTGTGGGTCAATGGCAACGATGGCACCTAGTTTATTTTCCATTAATTTTTCCCCTAATTCCTGTAATTCAATATCAATAGACAAATGCATATCTTGTCC
>JBGSIG010000854.1:0-8296 GCA_041742655.1 Ferruginibacter sp.
GGCAGTTGTAATATCTACACAGCATAACTATAACATTTATTAAGCGAACGCTTTACTTAATTTTAGCCATGGCCGGAGTCAGCCCGTCGAAATCGGGTGCGACAATTTGGAATGCACACTGGGCGGAATGGGTTTTCAGTAAAACAGCTTATTAGGCAAAGCCACTATGCAGCGACTGGGAAGATTGGGGAAAAGTTGTAGTAAAAAAAGAGGAAGCTATAAACAACCTCTTTTTCTATAAGTTACATGTTCCTATCGTGACATCGACCCCGATGGAAAACCGGCGATTTTTTAGTGAAATAATAAAATTCTAATTGCGGGTAAGTATCAGGTGCACTCCGGTACTTGTTACAGGCAGGGCACCAACGCCTACACCCGTCAGCGGAATTTGAATATAGGGTTCAATTCTTATACTTGTTTTTTTGCCCAACGAATGTTGATAGCCCGCCATAATATTAATACCGGAAGCCGGGTAAAATGTTGAATTTTTGTAAGTGGCAACCATCTGTTGTGGCTGCCCGCTTACCATTGCATCGTACTGGTTATTTTCTTTTACGATGATGTAAGATGAAATGCCGGCGGCTGCAAAAAAGCCATTGGGATTGCTTGTAAAATTGTATTTTAATGTAACGGGTATTTCAATGAAATTGCTTTGTCCCTGCAAACTTTTCACAGTCATGTTTGCCGGCATGCTGCCTGTTTTTGGATGAAAATATTCTCCCTCACTGTAATATTTTTTCTGAGTGAATCCTACTCCGGCTTCCACAGAAAATTGTTTACTTATCTGCAAACCCACAATAACACCCGCATTAACAGAGGGTGGGCTGCTCCCCTGGTTTTTTACATGACTAAAGCTGATACCGATAGACGCCCCATAGTAAAATTTTGCAGGTTGCCTTGTGTTAGCTGACGTGGTCGTCCCTGAGCTGTCTGGGTTATCCACTTGTATTTCTTGTTCAATCTTTAACTCCTCCTCATCAGCGTCTGTTGCCTGGGGAATTGTAATTATTCTATTCGTTATCGCTGTTTCGGTATTAAAGGTTTCGTTAACTATAACTGGTTCTTTTTTTTGTTCATCATATTTTTTTGCAGACTGGCTTTGCGGCTCAGTGTTTTGCGATATGATCGTTTCGCCCGCATCAATCTGTCCTCCAAAAACAGTCATACTGGTTTTTGATAGATTACTGAATGTGGTATTATTGCTTTTTTGTTGCGGTGGCGATGGTTTATTATCCATCGTTGCAGTTACAATATTTGCAGTGTCCATCGCGGATTTTTTGCCCGCCTGTATGCTGGCTGGTTCAGGCAGGCCATTTTGAATACCCGTCTTCTTATTTTCCGAAGACTGATTTAAAAATAATAAAAGGCCTGTTCCCAGGAAAACAAAAAGCAGGAGGAAAAGCGCTAACAAATTTTTGTTTGCTTTACGGGTGGCGGGCGCAGCAGGGGGTGAAGACAGGGCATTTTTAACCCCTTCCCAGTCAGCGGCTGGCATTTTTAGCGGGTAATTATCTGCCGCTCTCCTGAATAGCTCATCCATATCGTCGTCTAAATTCGGCATGCAGTTTCTTCTATTTGTTTTATTGCGTTTTGTAACAGCAAACGGGCCCTGCTTAAATTTGATTTTGATGTACCCACCGGAATATTCAATAACTCAGCGATTTCTAAATGGTTGTACCCGTCAATAACATATAAATTAAAAACAGCCCGGTAATTTGGTGGTAGCTTTTTGATCATAACAATAATCTCTTTGTACAAGATCTTTTTTTCAGCAGTTTCATCATTATCAGGTATGTTCCATAAATTTTCAGGAATGCCTCCTATCTCTGGGGTCATTTTTGTTTTTCGTAATTCGTCAATAGACGTATTGACCATTATTTTTTTTAAATAACCCATCATAATTTTTTCGGTATTTTCTATACTGGAAGGTACAAACTGGTCTATTTTGGTAAAGAATTTAACGAACCCATCGTTGGCTACACACACAGCAGTATCGTAGCGGTAGATATACCGGAAAACTATTTTCAGTGCAAAGCCAAAATATCCTTCATACAGTATTTTTTGATATTTTTGGTCTTTCCGCAGGCACCCGTCTAATATAAGTGGTAAACTCTCCAAAAAAATAGTTGCTTATTTTAAAAGGTTAGTACAATTTTATTGGCTGAAATTTGAAACAGCTTGTTCCCAATTACAAAATTTTACAACGTATGGTTTTTTAGTCACTGGTATTATATACGCTGGTTTGTGAAAAAGGTTGCAATACAAGTAAAGGTTTTCATTTAGTGTATGAAAGTTCACCGTATCCGAGAAAAGGCGCACCAAACGAGAATGGTTCAGCTTCGAAATAGCAAAGCTTTTCATCACTTTAATTCTTAGTCACCATAATGTTTACGATTGAAAAATAGAGGTTTAGGCTCGCTAACTGGTAACATTTATTAAGGGAACCCGCCACTTAATTTTGCAGCATAATTAATAGAAAATGAAAAAAACTTATTGTTGGAAATGTGTGGTATTGCTTGCGTCAATGTATTCGGTAGCGCACGTTTTTTTAAACTAATATTAAGTAGCATCAGGTTGTAGCAGTAATTTAATCTGCCTGCTGCTGTTGTTGGGCTTTAAGCCGGGCAATGGTATTTTGGGCCTCAAGTAGTTGCAATTTAAGATTGTGTAATGCCGGCTGGCTTCTCTCTAACATGGCCTCCGTTTCTTCATTGCTTTTTTGAAGGAGCAATATATCCGCATCCAGTATTTTATAACGGTTCATCGCTTCCTCCAGTTTTTGCTGGTATTCTATCTCCAGCACCTGTTTCATTTGGTGCACCTGTGCATTTTCTTTTTGCAGTGTAACTTTCTTAAGCGTTTCACTTTCAAGATACCCCTCGGTGCTCTTCTGTAATTTTTTTAATTTTTCAAATGCTATGGTGCGTACTATCCATGCTATCACAAAACCCAAAACAAAACCACCGGCAGCGTACATATAAATTTGTTCCAATTCAATTATTTTTAGTGTTCTCAATTATTTCTTTATACACCGCAGACTATTTGCCCGCTCCTGTGTTGATTTTATAAAGTAATAATCTAAATTATTTGCAAAGGTACTTTTTACAGGCTTAGTTATAGGTTGTTTTTTAATAAATTTTAGAAAAAGGCAGCCCCAGGAAATGTTCTTTGCTAATACACAAAGGTGCTGCTTGCGGAAGGGGAGGGCTTAGAAGCAAACATTTAGGAGCAGAAATTGTTGTTGGGCTTCAAAATATAAATGCTTTGCTACAATAGTAAGCTATAAATAAAAGGAAGCGTCAACAACTTCCTTTTATTTTTTAATTCTATAAAACTTTAATCATTATGTTTTTAAAATAAGCTTTTTGTCCATGATCCTGTAGGGCAATCAAGCCGATTTTCGCCATTCCATAGTCAGGATAATCTTTCCATTTACCTTCCTGTTTTTTCTTTGTCCATTCAGGACTCCAGGCCTGGAATTCCAAAATTTTTTCGCCGTTTAGCCAATTTTCTGCATGGCCTTTGTAGAAAATAATTTTACTGGTATTCCATTGGCCGACAGGCTTTAATTTTTTATTACTATTCGGTACGGTCATGGCATAGTCGGCGCCGGTCATTTGCCAGTCTTCCAATTTTTGGGGAAAGCCCACATCATCTATCAACTGGTATTCTGGCCCGGTTTCGTAAGGTGCCTTGTATTTTGCACCTTCCACAACATGGTACATTAAACCGCTGTTACCTTCTTTAGAAATTTTCCATTCCCATTTCAGCTCAAAATTCTCAAATGCTTTGTCTGTAACAATATCGCCGCCATGCGCATCTGCGGCTGCACCAAGGCAAACCATTGCACCATCTTCAATATCCCAGTTTTTAATGGAGCCGGTTTTATTAAATCCATGCCAGCCATTGAAAGTTTTACCATCAAAAAGGTTTATCCATTTTTCATATGAATGTTCCATTTTATTATTTGAAACGGTGAAGGAAATACTTGCAATAATGATAAATAAAATGCCGGTTGTTTTTAAAAGATATTTTTTCATGAGGATCAATTTATTTTTTTACCAATTGCAACTTTACCGGGTCCCATAGCATTGCCATATCCTGGTTGTAGCTATCATTACACAATAATGCAGGCGCCGCAGCCTTGTATGCAAACAGGGCGTCTTCGGTTACTTTTCCCCCGGTGCGTATGGCGGTAAAAAAGTTTACAAAATGATCGTAGGGGCCACCCTTGTAGTCTTTTTCGGCAGCAAAAGTGTATTCTTCCGGTGGTAAAATCTTTTTACGATCAGAAACAGGCGTTCCTGCTTTTTTCATTTGTTCAATGTAAAATGGGTCGTCTGATTCTATCGTTTTATTTCTTTTTAATGTGACACTGTCCCAGGTAATATCCATCGAACCCTCGCTACCTACTAATTTTAAATAGGTAGTGCCGCTTGTGCCATCCACAAAATTGCAACGTAAAGAAAGATTAAATGCAGGATGATTTGCACTTTGCGGGTAATCAAAAGTGCCTAACAAAACATCCGGAACTTCCCGCCCGTCTTTCCAGTAGCGTAAGCCACCGGCAGCATATATTTTATTCGGCCCATCAGAATTGGTAATAAAATGCAAGCTCGAAAACAAATGGACGAAGAGGTCACCCGCCATACCTGTTCCATAATCCTGGTAATTTCTCCACCTAAAAAACCGCAGAGCATCAAAAGGCCTTTTCTTGGTATTGCTAAGGTACACATCCCAGTCAACTGTTTCCGGCGATGCATCAGCAGGAATTGGATATTGCCAGGCCCCGGTAGGAGAGTGCCTTGCCCAAAAGCCTTCTGCATAATTCAGTTCTCCAATAGCGCCATCTTTTAATAATTGTTTTGCTTTTTCGTTGCCCAACGACGAAACACCCTGGCTACCTACCTGGTAAACTTTGCCTGTTTCTTTTTGTGCCTGTATTACCGCAGGTCCTTCAAAAATAGAATGTACCATGGGCTTTTCGCAATACACATGTTTGCCCGCTTTCATGGAATCAATTGATATTTGCTGGTGCCAGAAATCGGGCGTGGCTATTATTACGGCGTCAACATCTTTGCGGTTTAGTATTTCTTTATAGTGGCGGGTAGTATAAAGGTCGGCCCCCCATTTTGTTTTAGCATCTTTTAACCGGCCATCGTACAAATCGCATGCGGCAACTATTTTAATATTGGGCGTTTTTAGTGCTGTTTTAACATCTTCTGTGCCCATGCCACCTGCACCAATTAATGCAATATTTATTTTATCGTTCGGGCTAAAAGGAGTGCGTTTTAATTTTTCAAAATAAACATTATTATTCTCGCCTGCAAAAACGTTTGAGCCGACAGCAACAGCGGCCGACGCCGTCGCAATTTTTCTAATAAAATTTCTACGGGATGATCCTGGATTATTTTTCATTTATTAATATTTAGCGTATGTAATTTGAATTTGAAAACTTTGTAATTTTTGTTTTTACCTCCCTCAAAAACGAGAAATTATTTTTAGTTTTTTTTAAAGCACGAAATAAAACTATGGCAATTCCTTAATCCTAATATTTTTCCATCTTACTTTTATTCCGCCGCCATCATGAATTTGTAAGGCAATAAAACCTTTTCCCTGGCCAATTTTTTCATCTTTCAGGTAAACCATTTGATGGCCGTTTAACCAGCTCGTAACTTCATCGCCATTTACCAAAATTTTCATAGTATTCCAAAAGCCCTTTTTCAACCATTTTTCATCTGCTGGTTTTGGTTGTATCAGCCAACCCCGTCCGTACGATTCGTAAATGCCGCCGGTATGCATATTTTCCGGTGCTACTTCTACCTGCCACCCGTTTATTTTTGTGCCTTCAATAGAAGAACGGATAAACACGCCGCTATTACCATTGGCTTCTTGTTTAAATTCTAAAGTGAGTTCAAAATTTTTATAATTTTTGTCGGTAGACAAATACCCATATTGTTTATCGGCGCCGCTTTCACAAACGAGTTCCTTTTTATCAACGTACCATTTTTCTGTGCCGTTGATTTTCCAGCCGTCTAAATTTTTTCCATTAAAAATAGATTGAAAGCTTTGAGCAAAACCGCCCACTGAGAATACTATGACAGTACTTAATAATAGCAATCGTTTCATTTTTTTTAATTTTTATAAGTGAAGAGTATTGGCCACATCGTCTGCCATAAACACGCAATGTTTCCACCTTTTAAAAGTAAGGATGTTTTTTAAACTATGGATGGTTCTTTTTGCATTAGATATTATGTATACAAAATTTTATTTATGTAAAAACCATAACGGGATAAAAATTTTACTGCATATTTCAGCCAATAACTTTTTCTGCCCTATATTTGCAGCGGCAAGTCTTATACGACCAGCTCCTGTTGAACTCCCCCAGGACCGGAAGGTAGCAAGGGTAAATGGTTGAGCGGTGCGATGTAAGTAACTTGCCATTTTTTATGCCCCTACCTCAGTCAGGCTTGCGTTGGAATATTCCTTTATTTAGCCAATATTTTACCCTATCAGATAAATATTTCGAATTAACACTTTTAAATATTTTACTTTTGTGGACAATAATTTAGTTCACAATTTAAAAGTTAATCCCTCTTTTTTGGGATAAGCGCATATGAAATTTTTTATAGATACGGCCAACCTGGCTCAAATTAAAGAAGCAAACGATTTAGGAATATTAGATGGTGTTACTACTAACCCTTCACTAATGGCCAAAGAAGGCATTAAAGGGCAGGAGGCAGTTATGAATCACTACAAAACCATTTGCGAAATGGTTGATGGTGACATTAGTGCAGAAGTAGTTTCAACCGATTTTGATGGAATAGTAGCTGAAGGAAAAAAATTGCATGCTATACATCCAAATATTGTTGTAAAAGTGCCAATGATTAAGGAGGGTGTTAAAGCAATTAAATGGTTTACGGAAAACGGTATCAGAACAAACTGCACGTTGATTTTTTCGGCGGGGCAGGCTATACTGGCTGCAAAGGCAGGCGCTGCATATGTTTCGCCTTTTATCGGCCGTATTGATGATAGCGGTTGGGATGGGATGGAGCTTATTCACCAGTTGCGCCAGATATTCACTATACAGGGTTATAAAACAGAAATCCTGGCTGCGTCTATCCGCACCCCCAACCATATTATTAAGTGTGCAGAAGCCGGTGCCGATGTTTGCACCTGTCCACTGGATTCTATCCTGGGATTACTAAAGCATCCGCTGACAGATATTGGCCTGGCTAAGTTTTTAGAAGACGCAAAAAAATTCGCATAATAGTATTCGCCTTATAGAATCGCAGAAAAAATCCCGGTAAAATTGTTACAATTAACCGGGATTTTTTGTTGAACCGAATTGAAGCACTATCTAACATTTGTTGTTTTTATTTTTCTTCGGCGCACTATTTTCATGCATGATTTCTTCCACCGTTTTCAGCTTTTCGTCGTCAGGCTTTTGTTTTATGTAGATATCAAACTCTTTGTGTTGCTGAGGATTTGTTTTAAGTACCACTTTAATACTTACCTTATCATATTTAAAATCTTTGTCTATCCATAAACTGTTGCCTTTAAAATCGCCTGCCGATGCGGTAAAGCTGAGTTGTGTAGCATCCAAAGGCAGATAATTTCCGTTAGATAATCGGCCAATGATATTGATGTAATTGAAAGTGCCTTTTTTCAGACTGTCGGTATAAAGGTTTACATAGATACTGTCAATTTCCTGAGCTTTAGCAACGCTGCCTGACAATACAAAAATTAAAAGTAAAAACTGCTTCAAATTTTTTATTGTAAAGATGTAAATATTGTGCCAGAGTTTGGTTAAAAGAGTTGTAAATATTTCAAAACTACCCTTACATGCTGCAGTGTTAATAGTACTTATTTCGAACCTAACTTGGCGGGCAGTCAGGCTTAACGGGTCGTGAAAGACGAATTAATAATCCGCATTGAAAAATTTGTGTAATTAGTGTTTTATAATTCGTGTAAATAAATATTTAGTTTGAAATACCAACTCTTTGCTGAATAAATTCATTTTTTGTTAGTTCATTCAACATAAACATGGCAAGATCACCGGAGTTGATACGAAATTTATTTTTGACCGGAACATAATCAACATTGGTTGTATAAACGCCGGTAGCAGCAGCATCGATAATATCAGGGGGGCAGACAAAAGTCCATTTTAAATTTGATGCTTTTAAAAAATTGTAAGCTTTAAAATGTTCCAGGCTAACCGGGATATATTCCGGAGCAAAATCAGGGGAATCCATAATTAATTTGCCCTCTTCTGAATTTAAAATTCCCATGCCGC
>JBGSIG010000855.1:0-3929 GCA_041742655.1 Ferruginibacter sp.
GGAAAAGATGATTGACATTTTTAGCACCGGCATTTCTGTTGACAGGGTGGAGGAAAATATGAAGCAATTGCTATGCTGCCTTCCACAAATTGAAGCTCCTGGTTTGGGTTATGAAAATTTATTTCGTATCATTATCATGCGGTTTATTGATGCGTATGATTTTGATGTAAGGGCTATAAAGAAAAGTTGCGTGCATATAGTTCACAAGGATGGCCGCATTATTCCATTTGAAACAATGAATTTATTTTACAGGGATGAAAAAGAAGAATACTTAAAAAAATTGCAGGAAGAACGGGCAACACTACCTGTTTAGCAATTGAAATTTTATTTCGTTGAGCCAACCTAATTTAACTAAACAAATGACACAGGCATTCAAAAAAACAATCATTGGTTCTTTAATAAGTTATGCATTTATTTCTTTAATTATTTTAGTTAGTAATGAAAGGGATGTTATGTCTATGATTGGTTTGACAGGATTATTTTTGGGCGTACTTTTTTTCTTTGGCGGGTTAATACTTTCTATACCAAAAACTACAAGGGAGATAGGAAAGGGGCTTCTTTTATCTTCAGGAATAATTTTTTTGATTGGCGTAAGTGTATGTTCTTTTTTCCAGAGTCATACCAGTTTTCACTAAACCTGGTTCATCATATTTAAAATAAAATCTGGGTTTGGGCAATTGGTCAAATACTTTTTTCTTTCACGGATTGTGCAAACACCGGGGTAATCGCCCTTATGTAAACGTAAATCATCAATCACCTGAAAATGCAGGTGTGGCGGCCAATCGCCATTTTCATCAGGTTCACCAAAATGTCCGAACACTTCGCCGCGACTAATGTATTTTCCTTCCTGCATATTTACAAGATCAGCCTTGCTAAGATGGCCATATAAAGTATGAAATACGACAGTGTCTAATTGATGTTGCAAAATGATAGTTGCCCCATAATCGCTATAGTTGTCGTTGTAGGCAAAGCTGTGTACCATTCCGCCCACGGGTGCAAAAACCTCTGTACCGGCCGCTGCCCAAATATCTATACCAAGGTGAATAGAACGTGAGGCCCAGGCCTCCTCCAAACCTTCCCCAATGGAGGAGGAACTTGAGGAACCGGAAATTTCGAAGTGACTACTGCGTTTGTATAAAATTCTATTTTCGTTATAGCCACCTATGCCGTATTTGGCATTTGAGTTTAATAATTTATTGTGGATGTATTGAGAAAATAATTGAGTATCCGAAATCATTTCGGTGGTTAATTCTCTATTGGCATCAGTAAAATCAAATTGAAACAACTTATCCGTTGCTGGATTGAAATCAACAACGCAACGAAAGTTCGCCTGGTTTCTTTGTAAGATATTTTCAAGTTGACTGTTCATAGAAAAAGATTATTTACAATACTACATTCACCATTTTATTTTTTACGTAGATAATTTTTTTCGGTGCATTGCCATCCAACCATTTTTGCACTATATCATTTTGCAATACAATTTTTTCCACTTCCGCCTGTTCAAGATTTAAGGCAAGGTTTATATTGGCTCGTACTTTTCCATTAATAGAAATAGGATATTCTTTAGATGATTCTATTAAATACTTTCCATCAAACGCTGGATAAGCCGCATCTAAAATTGAGCCTTCATTTTCCAGCTTGTTCCATAATTCTTCTGCAATATGCGGCGCATAAGGTGTTAATAAAATCAATACATTTTCCAGCACTTCTTTTTTGTGGCATTTGCTATCGGCCAATTCATTTACGCAGATCATAAATGTACTTACGGCAGTATTAAAACTAAAGCGCTCTGTATCCTCTTCAATTTTTTTGATTGTACGATGCAGGATTTTTAATTCCGCATCATTTGCTTTTTCTTCGTTCCAAACCTTACCTTTTAAGTCATCAAAAAATAAGCGCCAAAGCTTGCGTAAAAAACGATGTACCCCTTCAATGCCTTTGGTATCCCAAGGTTTGCTCATCTCTACAGGACCAAGGAACATTTCGTACATACGGAAGGTATCAGCACCGTAGTTGTCACATAATTCATTTGGATTAACCGAATTAAGTTTTGATTTGGACATTTTTTCAACTTCTCCTCCGCATATATATTTATCCATTTCATCACCTTCATAAATAAATTCAGATTCAGCATACCGACCATTATTTTGTTGCATGAATTTTTCAACATCTAATTCATACCCATCAACAATGTTTACATCCACATGAATTTTATTAGCAGTTATGACAGGAAATGAAACATTTGATATCTGTTGGAAAATGGATTTAAGTAACGATATACTTGTGTGACGTACAAAATCAATATCAATTGCAATATTATTCTCAATCGCATCCATATACTTTTTTGAGATAAATATTTGAGGTAAGGTCTGAGGGTCAATACTCCCACCATCATGCCCCATTCCTGCCCATGAAATTCGATAAACAAACCTACTACTCCCCTGTATCATCCCCTGATTAAGTAGCTTCTTATACGGCTCATCATACCCAATATATCCCAAATCAAATAAAACCTTTGTCCACATGCGGCTGTATAATAAATGGCCCACTGCATGCTCCGTACCTCCAATGTATAAATCAACCTGGTTCCAGTAATCACTTGCTTTTCTATCGCAAAAAGTCGCTGAATTATGCGGATCCATATAACGTAAAAAATACCAGGAAGAACCTGCGTAGCCGGGCATAGTACTGGTCTCTCTTCTACCCTCCGGCGTATTTACCCATTCGGTAATATTCGCCAACGGGCCTTCACCTTCTGCACCGGGGCCATAAGTATCCACATGCGGTAATTCCAAAGGCAATTCATCCGGCGATAAAGCAGAAGGTATTTCTCCATTCCATAATATCGGAAAAGGTTCGCCCCAATAGCGCTGCCGGCTAAAGCCAGCATCACGCATGCGGTAATTCACTTTTCGTTTACCAATGCCCAATTCTTCAATTTTATTTACAGCAATACCAATTGCATCTTTCATCAACAACCTATTTAAAAAACCACTGTTTTCTAAAACAGCTTCTTTTGTTGAGTTGGCTTCTTCGCCATTAAAATGGCTGCCGATAATATTGGTGATGGGAATATTAAAATGTTGTGCAAATTTAAAATCTCTTTCATCGCCGCAAGGCACAGCCATGATTGCACCGGTACCATAGCCTGCCAGTACGTACTCACTTATCCAAATAGGAATTTCTTTTCTATCGAACGGATTAATCGCATATGCACCAGTAAAGCAGCCGGTAATCTTTTTCTCAGCCATACGGTCAACATCGCTTCGGCTTTTTACATAAGCCACATATTCATCAACCGCAGCAGCCTGCTCAGCCGATTTAATTTCATTCACCAAATCATGCTCCGGCGCAACTACCATAAAATCAACACCAAAAATGGTATCGGGCCTGGTGGTGTAAACTCTTAATTTATTACCGGCACCCTTAATCTCAAAATCCATTTCAGCACCTTCGCTTTTCCCTATCCAGTTGCGCTGCATTTCTTTCATGCTATCGCTGAAGTCAACGGTTTCCAGTCCTTCGAGCAACCTGTCGGCATAAGCTGTAATGCGCAAATACCATTGACGCATTTTCTTTTTTACCACAGGGTGGCCGCCACGTTCGCTTACACCATTTACCACTTCATCATTTGCCAACACAGTTCCTAAAGCCTCACACCAATTTACCTCGCCATACTTGCTAAAAGCAAGGCGGCGGTTCATCAAAATATCTTCCTGCTCTTTTTTCGAAAAAGCATTCCACTGCTCGGCAGTAAAGTTTTTATCTCCCTTCGTTTCGTATTTCTTAACGAGGTCTTCAATAGGCCGGGCCTTTTGCTGTGCGTTGCAGAAATAACTATTGTACAATTTTAAAAATATCCATTGCGTCCATGTATAAAATTCCGGATCGCTGGTACGTACTTCCCTATCCCAATCAAAACAGAAACC
>JBGSIG010000856.1:0-3268 GCA_041742655.1 Ferruginibacter sp.
TCGGCAGTTGTTATCCGCCGCGATGTAGTTTGGTAACCGGTAAAGGTTATCACCAGGTCGTAGCCGCCATTTTGCAAGCGAAGGGTAAAAACTCCCTGGTCACTGGTAGCCGTGCCGGTAGTGGTGTTTTGCGCAAATACCGAGGCGCCCTGCAAGGGTAATTTAGTGGTGGCATCCAGTACTTTGCCGCTAATGAGAAAGGTTTGGGCAGATAACGAATAGCTAATGAATACGGTAAATATAAAAGACAGTGTTTTTTTCATAGGGGATTTATTTACAAAATTTTATTATTTGTTATTAGTCGCTACATTTTTAATTAAAACTTAAACGGAAAAATTGAGTTTTAATTATGAATAAATTAGTAATTAACGCACCCAATATAACTCAACCATTGTTAAGTTTTTGTTGAAATGCTGCACAGGTTTCAGCAATTGACTCTTCAATGCTCCGGTAGCGGAACTGCGGTAAAAACTTTTTTAGTTTGCTGTTGTCAAAATATACTTTTTCCAATGCTGCTGCTGTTGTTTCTTTAGTTACCAAAGGCGCATTGCTTGAAAACATGCTTTTAAACGCTTCCAGCCGCCATATTATTTTTGCGAGCAGCGGAGTTACTTTTTTATGCGGCAATTTTTTATTGAAACTGGCTGCTATTAAATTAAATACTTGCTGGTAACTCTTATTTTCCGCACTTACAATAAAGCGTTCGGCGGTAATATTGCTGTCCATTAATTGTATCATAATAGCAGCAACATCCTTTACATCTACAAAGCCGTTAACGCCATCGGTATACCAGGGAAAATTATTGTAATAAGTTTTAAATATCTCTGAGCTGCCGCCATTCCAGTCGCCTGCCCCCAATATAATAGAAGGATTTACAATCACTGCATCCAATCCTTCACCAATACCACGCCACACTTCCAGCTCACCTGAATATTTACTTTGTCCGTAATTGCTCAGGGTGTTTTCTTCAGTCCAGTTCATTTCTTCCGTTATCAGGTCCTCATCTTTTCTTTTGCTTAAAGCGGCAATGGAACTTACATGCACCATTTTTTTAATGCTTGCATTCAGCGAAGCATTTATTACATTGGCGGTGCCTTCTATATTTGTTTTAAAAAGTTGTTGTTTGTATTTAGGGTTGTAACTAATAGTGGCGGCGCAGTGGTACACCTGCTCTATGCCTTGCTGCATCAATTCTTCCAAACCAATTACATCTAAAATATTGCATTTATATTGTGTAAATAGAGGGGAGTCAAAATTAGCCAGCAGCGTTTTATTATAGATGGCGGTAACTTTTTTGCCCTGCGCCAGCAGTTGGGTAATTAATTCGTTGCCTAATAAACCACTACCGCCTGTTACCAGAATCATATAATAATAAAGTGTTGAGTTACGAAGATAAGCTAACCAGTTTCTTTCACCGTTTTTTCACCGCAGAGAAAAGAGTTAAAAGAGAAACCGCAGAGGTGTTTAAAATGTTCTCTGCGTTAACTCTTGCCTCTCCCGTTCTCTGCGGTAAAGAAATGCTCTGCGGTGAAAAATTAGTACTCATAAAAACCTTTGCCAGTTTTTCTGCCCAACTCACCTTTACTTACTTTATCTATTTGTAAAGGCGATGGTGTAAACCTTTCCTCATTATCAAATGCTTCATACATACTTTTTGATACTGCCAGGTTAACATCCAATCCAATCAGATCCATCAATTTAAACGGCCCCATTTTAAAACCAGTTGCCTCCATAATGGTATCTACATTGTCAATGGTTGCCATGCCTTGTTCTACCAAATGCATTGCTTCCAGGTAATAATGCCTTGCCACCCTGTTTACAATAAAGCCCGGCGCATCTTTACATATCACCGGCGTTTTATTCATTTTTATGCAGATGTCGTAAATGGCTTGCACAGTTTCATCAGTTGTCTGAATACCTTTCACAACTTCTACCAGTTTCATTACAGGTGCAGGGTTAAAAAAATGCATGCCCGCAACCCGCTGCGGATCAACAAAGCCAGACTGTATTTCAGTAACTGAAAGCGAAGATGTATTGGTAGCAAAAATGGTAGAAGCAGCATTGATTGCTGCCAACTGATTAAACAATTCAATTTTGGGAGAAGGCTTTTCTACGATGGCTTCAATAATTAGGTCGGCTTTACAATCGCTGATATTGTTTGTAAAAATAATGCGGTTAAAAATTTGTTCATTTTCTTCTGTAGAAATTGGCTGCTTATCGGTGAGGTATTGTAAATTTTTTTTTATGCTGCCGATCGCTGTTTCCAGCACATCTTTATTAATATCAAACAATATAGTTTTGTGTCCACTTCGTGCTGCAACCAACGCTATGCCGCTGCCCATTGTACCTGCACCTGCTACTGCGATTGTTTGTATCATATTGTAAAAGTAAAATTACTGTAGCATCAGGCCCGGCAATATTCTACACCGCCGACGTAAACTGCTTTAAAAACCTTACATCATTTTCACTAAATAAGCGAAGGTCTTTGATCTGGTATTTAAGCATGGTAATTCTTTCTACACCCATGCCAAAAGCAAAGCCGGTATATTTATTACTGTCAATACCACAGTTATCCAATAAACTTGGGTGGGCCATACCACAACCTAAAATTTCGACCCAGCCTGTATGTTTACAGACATTACAACCGGTGCCACCGCAAATTAAACAGGAGATATCCATTTCGGCACTTGGCTCGGTAAACGGAAAATAACTTGGCCTGAACCGTATCTTAACATCGTTGCCAAACATTTCCTGCACAAAGAAATACAGTGTTTGTTTGAGATCGGCAAAAGAAACATTTTCTGCAATATACAATCCCTCTACCTGGTGAAAAAAGCAATGTGCCCTTGCACTAATGGTTTCATTTCTATAAACACGGCCGGGGCAAATAATACGGATGGGCAGTTTTCCTTTTTCCATTTCCCGAACCTGCACGCTTGATGTGTGGGTGCGCAACAACCAATCGGGGTTTTGATTGATGTAAAAAGTATCCTGCATATCACGGGCAGGATGATTTTCAGGCAGATTCAACGCTGTGAAATTATGCCAGTCATCTTCAATTTCGGGCCCCTCTGCAACGGCAAAGCCTAAACGCTGAAATATAGAAACAATACGGTTACGCACTAAACTAATGGGGTGGCGGCTGCCCAAAGGCAACTCATCTGCAGGTAAAGAAAGATCCTGATCGTCGCCGGTTGCCTGCACTTCAGCACTGGTAGTAGTTTTTAATTCTTCATATTTGGCTTCTGCAAATAATTTAAATTCATTC
>JBGSIG010000857.1:0-3819 GCA_041742655.1 Ferruginibacter sp.
CGTCTTATAACAGCAATATAGCCGTTGGCTGCAATCCCATGACAGCATCCGTTTATTCAAATACACTTTTAATTGGACACACCGACTTGCAAATTGGTGACGAAGGCATGAGTTGTGTTTTTGGCGAGTTTATACCGACAAACAATTATTATAACTTCGTTCAAAATGTTGTATGGAAATTTTGGTCAGACAAACCCAACTATGAAAAGTGGGACGCTTTAAAAATAAATGTTCAACTTGCAAACGGATACTTTTTGTATCCAATTGGAGGCTATACTTTTGACGATGTAAAAGCGTTTGCAGACGAACCAAAACGTATTGACATTGCATGACTTTACCGCCACGTTATTGAGGACTTTTTTCAAACCGACCCTCCAAGGCCGTTCGTGGACGAACCGTGGGAAACAATAACTATAGAACAGAAATTGCGATTTGAAGAAGAATTGCAAAAAGAAATTAAAAAAAAGCCGAGCTCATTTTTTGGATTAATTAAATCGACAGGCAAACATATTTTAGCAGACTATGAATGTTCTGCAGTTTGTAAAAGTGTTCAGGCAGACGATATTCTTTTTTCAATTCACAATAAAAATGGTTCGGACAAAATTTATGCATTGGTTCATTTTACATTTAGGGGTAAGACAAAAGAAAATCCTTTGTGGCCATCAACAACATTGTTCGCCAGCTTTGACAATTTTAAATTTGAAAAAATGTATCCCGACAAGGCCGAATGGGAACACTAATCCGTATAAGGGACATGCAGACAATTCGGTTTGGATATGGTGGCTGAACGTTGTTTGCTTCAACATTTTATCGCTATCAGCTGCAGTTTCGGCAGACGTAATTCTATCATTCGTAGCACCGGCTCTCAAAGAGCCATGAGCGGTGCTGAGGACCTTGGGCTAACAGGAAAAAGCGGATTGACTAATAATAATCTAACTTTGGCAATCGCCGACGTCCCTACCTTCACACAAAGCTGCGAGTAAGACGTTGCTAAAAATATGGTATAACAACATCATCTATCAACACATAAAACAAGAATTAATATAATGGCAGAAACATGGAATAAAAAAGAAAGGGAAAAGAAAAAACAGAAGACCAAAAAAGAGAAAGCTGAGAAAAGACAGGAACGTAAGGATAATGTAGAGAATGGAGAAAGTACGGGAAACATGATTGCTTACCTGGATGAGAACGGTAATTTGTCCGATACACCTCCTGATCCAAGAAAAAGGGTCATCGTAAAAGCGGAAGATATAGAGATTGGAGTACCCAAACACGAGCCGGCCAATGATGATGAAATCAGCAGGACTGGTATCATTACTTTTTTCAATCACGATAAAGGCTTTGGATTTATAGAAGACCAGCAATCAAAGGAAAGTGTATTTGTACATATCAATGCTTTAACGGAAGAGGTTAAAGAAAAAAATAAAGTGAGTTTTGAAATCGAAATGGGTCCCCGGGGATCCAATGCTATTAATGTGAAACTTATGAAGTGAAGAATTAATGAATGCTAATTGCTGGTAAGGAACCAGGAACTGATTTGGCTTCATCGCAGCAAAGTGAGAGACGGCGGCCGGAAACAAAGATTTGACTAATCCCCTCTTTTTATGCGAGCAGACGGAAAATAATTTAGTGCGATTACTTCTGCAATTGACCCCGACGGATTATTACGCAATAATAACCTTTCGAAAAAACATTTTATGGGCATTGAGTTTTGATGCAGGATACAAAAAAGCAATCTACCAACGCCGGCTAAATTATTCGCAATGTTTTAGGCGAACTAAATCAATCCACTATTTTGGATTGATAATCTTTTTGCCCACCCCAACAATCCGTAAACATATTTGCATGAAATCAGCATTTGATTTAAAAAATTTAAAATATACTCCCAAAATTTTTGCCGCGGTTAGTTTTATAATATTGTTAGTAATATTTGCAATTGTTTTTTGGGGTAGAACGAACGGAATGCTAAGACCAAATTTTATACTGCAACTGCTGCCGGATTTTTACCAGCACGTTTCTAACATGTCTATAAGCTATGTGTTGTATGCCGCTGTAGGTTACATGTGGCTGCTTTTGGGTGTACATTTCCGGTATATAATTATGGCGGGTATTGCTTTTTTATCAGCCAACATTATTTATGAATTATGGAGTCCTGTACTTAACACACGGGATGTTATTGACGCTTATTATGGAATAGCAGGAACGTTTATTGCTTTTGTATTTTTATTGCTTACTAAACATTTAGGACTGACAGAAAATATTAAATTTCGCAAAGAAACTTTATAGCAAGACCTGGTTAAATCCCTATTATTAATACGCTTGACACTTCGGAAAATACAATAACATTAATTGTGGAAGGCAAATTCCAGCCAGAGCAATAACTGAAACGTCACCTACAAACTTTTTGATACATTCTACTAACTTTGGCACACAGACAAATAAAATGAAAATAACCAACCTATTTAAAGAATTTTTTGACAGTGAAAAAACAGGCGGACTGATTTTAATCAGTTGTACAGTTGTGTCGCTGATTTTAGCCAACTCAAATGTTGGACCAGCCTACCAGCAATTTTGGGACACTCAATTTGCAGGGCACAGTGTTGCACATTGGATAAACGATGGTCTAATGACGATTTTCTTTTTGTTAATTGGTTTAGAATTGGAACGGGAAATTTACCAGGGCGAACTTGCAAACATCAAAGATGCTCTATTGCCAACTTTTGCAGCATTGGGTGGCATTATAGTTCCTGCCGCAATTTTTATGGTGTTCAACTTTGGTACCGCAACACAATCCGGTGCAGGTATTCCAATGGCAACTGATATAGCTTTTGCCTTAGGCATTTTATCTTTATTGGGAAACCGGGTACCTACTTCTTTAAAAGTTTTTTTAACAGCCTTGGCCATCATAGATGACCTGTGTGCCATTTTAATTATTGCCATATTTTATACAGCTACACTTCTTTGGACAAACCTTTTTATAGCGTTAGGAATTTTCGCATTGCTGTTAGTTTTCAACCGGCTAAAAGTAAGAAACCTCATTCCATACATGATCGGCGGAATTGCTATGTGGTATTTTATGCTTAATTCAGGTGTACACGCAACCATTACAGGTGTTTTATTAGCGTTTGCAATTCCATTTGGTACGGGTGATAAAAAATCAACCTCTTACATTTTGCAACACTTTTTACACAAACCAGTTGCATTTATAATTCTACCCATTTTTGCTTTAGCCAACACAGCCATTGTTTTTAGTGCCGACATTGGTGATACCCTACTACAGAATTACAGCCTCGGAATTGCACTTGGGCTTATCGTGGGTAAGCCATTAGGCATTTTCCTTTTTACTTTTTTAGCAGTAACAGTTGGACTTTGCAAACTGCCGGAAGACTTGAATTGGAAATCGATTGCCGGCGTTGGCTTTTTAGGCGGCATAGGATTTACCATGTCGATGTTTATTACACTGCTTGCTTTTGACGATGCAACCATAATCAATAACGCCAAGTTTGTTATTTTAATTTCATCATTGATAGCGGGACTTCTTGGATGGGCAAGTTTGAAATTAACTTTAAAACAACCCGCAGTTTAAAACGACTGAAAGAAGATCATTCTTCCTTAAAAGGTGTGAATTATTTTAAGCCCATTATGCAACCTAAACTCATAAACGACTGTCATCTTTTTAAATAGCGCTTTATGAAAAAAATAATGTCGGTTTATACAATGTTATTTTGCATTGTGATTTGTACACAATCCTGCAAAAAATCTGATGACGATAATTATCAACAAACTTTAAGTCAGCGTTTAAAAATGAATCAGTCTTTT
>JBGSIG010000858.1:0-2324 GCA_041742655.1 Ferruginibacter sp.
GGTAATTACCAAATTCATCAGGATGAAGTTGAGCAAAATCCGGCGTAGAAGATAATGCAATACCTACAGTGGCTCCTACATTATCATTGCCTGAAAACCCCCTGTTAGAAGATGAGTTTACATAATTTGAACTTATTCCAAATTTGATATTGTCGTTGATGCGTTGGTCAACATTCAGCCGCAAGCTATTATTTTTGTACCCTGTGTTGTCTACAATGCCGCCCTGGTCCTTATGCCCGGCAGAAAAGTAAAAACTTGTTTTATCCCCACCACCGCTAAGGCTTAACATTGTGTTGCTTGCTAAAGCTTTGTTATCGTATATTTCTTTTTCGTAATCATAAATTTCCCCTGCTGCAGCTGCCTCTGTATATTGCAAGGCCAGGGCGGCGCTTTGAGCCGGATCTGACGAAAGGCTTGCAGCTTTTTGTGCATCAAACTCCCGTACACCCAATAACCTTTGTACAGATACGCTGCCAATATCCTGGGAAATATTGATACTTGTTTTTCCTTTTGTACCTCTTTTGGTTGTAACAACGATAACGCCTGCCGCTGCTTTTGAACCATAAATGGCTGCGGCTGACGCACCTTTTAAAATTTCAACATTCTCAATATCTTCTGCACGTAAATCTGCCATACGGTTTGATGGGTTATCTTGCGCCGATACCGGGCTGCCACCAGCCGCGGCTTTTGTTACAGCATTCAAACCACCGGAGGTAGCTGAGTTATCCATAAATACTCCATCTACAACATACAGTGGTTGTGTTTGACCAAAGACAGACGTTACACCCCGTAATTTTACAGACATACCGCCGCCGGGTGCACCAGTATTGGCATTAATATAAGCACCCGGAATTTTGCCATTTAATGCTGCGTCAAAAGTTTGAGTTGGAGCTGTTCCGGTAAGTTCTTTGGAACTTATTGTAACAACAGCATTGGCAAGATTTTTTCTTTTTGCTGTGGTAGATAAACCTGTAACTACTACCTCGTCTAACTTTGCAAAATCTTCTTCCATCACAATTGACAGATCAGCTTGACCTGCTTCTATAGTAATATTTTTTGTTTTAAACCCGGCATCACTCACAATAATTTTTGCTCCGGTAAATGCTGACAAAGTGAATGTTCCATCCGCATTTGTAAGGGTACCAATGGTAGTATTATTAATGGAAATGCTAACCTGGATAAAGGAGAAAGCTTTGCATCAGTAACCCTTCCGGTTATTGTTTTTTCCTGGGCTAGCAGCCAGCCAGGCGACAATAAGAAGCATAGTATAACAGCTATGAGATGAAGATTTTTTTTCATTTTTGTTAGTTTTGTTTTGTAGTTAAAATGTTTACCAATTGATAGTTGATGAAGAACGAAAATTGATATTTTTATTACGGTTGTTTATTAATAAAAACGTGGTTTCCATAGCCTTTGTCTGCTATTTGTTTTGCACGCAGCGGATACGAATCCATGTCTGTAGGCGTAGTGGTTGCCAGCCCATCAACATAGCGGTTGAACATACAAAATGCGGCTGCTATTAAAACCGTATCGTGAATATCTTTATCCGTTGCACCCATTTCTTTTGCTTTTTCAATATCAGTGGTTGTTACCTTTGTTCCGCCTTGCTGCACTTTTGCTGCAATTGCCAACAACGATTTTAATTTTTCTGAAATAGCAGCTTTAGTGTAATCTTTTCTAACTTGTTCTATTAATTCCCTATCACCTCCTAAATAAATACAGGCTATTTCTCCGTGAGAATGATTACAATAAAAGCAATCATTTAAATACGAAACATACATTCCTATCAACTCCCTTTCTGCCGGCAACAAACCTTCACTGCTTCTTAATAAAATTTCAGCAAGTTTGCCCATTGGCTCGGCTGTTTCGGGGCTGTAAGCCATGGCACTTCTAATACCGGGAAAATCATTTTTAAAATCAATGTGCGGCATAAAAATTTTAGTTGTTGTCTTATTAAATATTATTTCCAGTTGCTCAATTAATCTATTGACGAAGGAGACACATATCCCATAGCCATTCGTTTCCCCATCTCTTCATAAACTTTAGTATCTGTAGGTGTAATACATGCCAGTCCATCAACATACCTGTTGTACATAGAAAAAGCAGCAGCTATCAATACAGTATCATGTATTTCCCTGTCATCTGCATCCAATGCCCGTGCGGCATTTATATCTTCCGGAGTCACTGCTGATCCTGATACCTGCACTTTACCCGCTATGTTTAAAAGCGATTTCATTTTATCGGTTACACCAGATAGCTGCATATTATTCAACACTTCATCCACTAAATTCTTTTCTTCTCCATATAAACATCTTGCAGCAGCA
>JBGSIG010000859.1:0-4065 GCA_041742655.1 Ferruginibacter sp.
TGCAGTACGATACTACAGAGGAAGGAGAAGTTTGCCTGCAATGTTTTATGCTTGGTAATAAACATTTCTCCTTTCCGGTGTTGGCTACAGTACTGTATGGCTTTGTAACAATGCCTGAACATTGGACAAAATTTACCCAGGCCTATCACCGTGGTCTGCAATGCAAATCTGTTAGTGATTGGCAATGGTTGGCCCTGTTGAATCAGCCAACACATTTGCTCATTGAAAAAATAAACGAACCTGAATTGGACTATGATGATTTTTAAAATATTGCTTACGGTATTCAACTAAATCTTAAACTTCTCAAAACCTCAAATATAAAATAATGAAAAATGAATCTTTTAAACTCACCCTTGTTGTAATCGGCGCTGTGCTATTCAATATTGTTTTCTGGCATGAAAAAATGGCCGTTAATGCTGTTTTATTTGATGTATTTATTCTATGGTCCGTTTTTTACCTGTATCCTTCTGTATTTGCAAACCCGGTTATGAAGTGGCTTTTGATTGGCCACAGCATTACAATATTGGCGGTTTTAATTCAAAATACCTGTTTAAGCAAAATTGCATTTACGGTAACATTGCTTTTGGTAGTGATATTTTCGCAATACCTGCACCGGTCTGCATGGTATGCTATGGGTTCTGCTTTTATGAATTACCTGTTTGTAATTCCGTCCTTATTTACGCACGTTCAGCTGGCTAAAAACAACAGGCTCAATTTATCGGGCCTAAAAAAATCTTTCCGGGTTTTAGTGATCCCATTGTTACTGGCGTTTGTATTTTTTCTGGTGTACAATTTTGCCAACGCCATTTTTAAAAACCTGGTGAATGATATAGGCACGGCAATAGAACATTTTTTGTCAAGGTTTTTTACCTGGTTTAACTGGGACCGTACAGGATTTTTGCTGCTCGGTTTACTTGTAACAGGAGGGTTGTTATTAAAAAGCAGGGTTGGATATTTTACGGAAGCGGACATGAAAAAGAAAAATGAGTTGTGGCGGAAAAAGAATGAATTATTGAAATGGAAAAAGTCTGCCTGGTTTGAACTGTTATCTTTATTGATGGGAAAATACGCCGGGGGAATGATGGCTTTGAAGAATGAGAATAGAACAGCGATTGTTACCTTGTTTTTGTTAAATGCGTTGCTGCTATTCATTAATTGTGTAGATATCATATACGTATGGTTTGGGTTTTCGTACAACAGTGATGTTAACCTAAGTGAATATGTGCATGAAGGCACCGGGTTGCTTATATTTTCAATTCTGCTTGCCATCCTCTTGTTACTCTTTTTCTTTCGGGGCAATTTGAATTTTTACAAACATAATAAATGGCTTCGCATGGGAGCTTATGCATGGTTGTTTCAAAACGCCGTATTGGTAGTTTCGGTTTTATTTAGAGACTATTTTTATATTGAACATTTTGGCCTTGCCTATAAACGTATAGGTGTTTTAATATTCCTTGTGCTGGTACTTATTGGATTGATTACAATTTTTGTAAAAATTCAACAACGAAAAACAGCCTTTTACCTGTTAAGGGTAAATGCCTGGGTTGCTATTGTTATACTTGTAGTTGCTTCTTGTGTACATTGGGACGAAACCATCGCCCGGTATAACCTTTCGAAAAAAGATACCATCGCACTTGATGTAAAATTTCTGCTAACATTGTCTGATAAGGTTTTGCCATTGTTGCAGAGAAATCAGGAAGTATTGCAACGAAATGATAAGTCTCGTTTTAATGAGGAAGGGGAGTATTTGTACCGGTCAACATTAACGCCAATACAGGTGTTGCAAAATAGAACGAACGAATTCTTTGCGACGCAAAAAACATACTCCTGGCTATCATGGAATGTGGCTGATGCAAACATTCGGACAGAACTTTCCAGTAAAATCCAGTTGTCAACCGTTAGATAAATCTTCATTGAATTTTGAAAGTTTTTGGATATATGACCACGAATCACACTACATTTAAAAAAATTTTTTGGAACAAATTTGATTTGAAAAACCGGGTGGATTTATGTCCCAGCTCAGCCAATGTGGTATACCCGATTACCTTTAAAATAAAATGTATGAAATTTATCAGATCCCTTGGCCATGCATTGCATGGTGTACGATACTGCTATAAAACGCAGCCAAATTTTAGAATCGATTTGTTGGTATTGACGGTAGTGATAATCGCCGGGGTTATTTTAAAAATTAATACCAGTGAATGGCTTTTTATTATTGGATGCTCAACGTTGGTACTGGCGCTTGAATTGATAAATACTGCTATTGAATACTTGTGTGATATTATCACAAAGGATATTAACCCATCAATAAAAATTATAAAAGATATATCGGCTGCGGCGGTGTTGTTAGCCGCTGGGCTAAGTGCCGTTGCGGGTACAATTATTTTTCTGCCAAAAATTATCGCACTTTTAAAATCATAAAAATGAAAAAAATACCAGGCGTTAACAGCCGGGTAATATATTTTTAAAACTAACTTTATTCTGTCAAAAATCAAGGCCCATACTAAAGTACCAAATAGGTGCTCCACTAAAGAATCCTTTCATCTGCCACCCCACATCTAACTTTAAAAAATAACTTAGTAAAGTGCTTCTTGCGCCGAAACCATAGCCGCCCGCAAATGGCCCTACACCACCAGCTTTATTCACCACTTGTACAGGTGGCGTACCATAACTTATGAATGGCCTTTTAATATTAGTGATGCTGCCATCCCATGCCGTACCCAAATCAATAAACTGCGTTAATTGAAAGTTGCGGATAAAAGCGTTGTTGATAGGATTATCTGAGAATGTTGTAAATATGGGTAGTCTGAACTCGCTGCTTAAAACCAACGCATTATTACCGTTGGCGGTATTTTGTATAAAACCCCTTCCGTTCAGCGCCAAGGTTTGAAAAACATAATCTACATTGCGATTGGGTGGGTTACGCGTATTAAAGTAACGATCAGTTCCATCCGATTTAACATTGCTGTTGAACAGCATCCAATTATCAATACCTCCAAAGTAGTAGATAGTTTTTTGAGGACCCCAGCTAAAAGCACCCGCGGCCCGGCCAGCCCAAATAAAATTGCGGTAAATGGGGTAATAATAGCGGGCATCTGCGCCCCAGTCATAACTAAGATTTCCCGTGCTGTTTTTTTCTTTGCTGATGTCTGCATTAAAATTCAAATAAACCTTGTACCGTAAGCCATTCCAAATGTTTTGGGTAGGGTTTATTGTGTTATCGTACACATACTCAAGATGGCTCAGCGCATATATTTGGGTACGGTTAGGTTCTTTTAAAGACTCATAATTAGGTGAGTAAATACCTTCATAAAAATTGGTAACCACAACCAGTTGATCTGTTCTTACGCCGCCAGTAAATGAAAGACGCCTGATATTATCGAACGGATAGGCCACGTTGCCCTGGAAAATATTTGTATTTAACTTTAGAGGAATAGTTCCTGTTTCGTCAGTGGTTGCAATAACATTACGATAGTAGCTTGCTCCCCAATCAAATCTTTTTCTGTAATTCTGGTAGCTAAGATACCATTCATTGTCCCTAAGGTTAGATGATAATCTAAATGCACCCACTATCCTCACGTCTTCCATCAATTCGGAAGTGCCTAATTTTATAAGCCCGTTCAATACGGTGTTTGATGTAAGTTGAATTGGCCCCGCACCGCCTGCATACACCTGGTATGGATTAACTAACAGGTTATTATTTAGGCTTGCTTCTATAAAATCAGAATAAAATTTGGTAGGTTTATAGGGGTATAATTTAGCGCTTTTTAAAACCAGACTTTCTGACGAATACTCCTGTGCATCTATTTTTGCGTTTAGAGCACTATCAGCCTTTTCATCGAAAAATTCGTTCTGAAAAATATCGTTGTTATTTTTTGCAGTGTCTTTAATGCCCGGTTGTTTAAAATATTTATCGGCATCGTTAATTGTTATTTTATCAGCCATCACAACTTGCTTCATGTATGCAGTTGGTGGTACCGTAATGTTGCGTCGGTTAAGCGTGTTTTCATCAATCTTTAATTTGTACAATATCTTTTCATCACTTTGCCTGGTCACTTCACTAAC
>JBGSIG010000860.1:0-1803 GCA_041742655.1 Ferruginibacter sp.
GGTAATCAGCAATCAAATCCAGATGGTTTCCGTGACAGTGGCCAAGTTTCCTGAGCTTACCACCAGATAAATTCTTAATAAACTTTTCTCCATTGAATGTGGTCGACTGGTTGGTTACCAAATCAGTAACTTTAAAATTGATAAATGAGAATTTGACTACTGAGTTGATGTCCCCAATTTTATCACCTTCAACTAACTCGTAGGTCACTGTGCCCTCACGTTTAATCGTTCCTGGAACCTCGCAGCGCAAGCTGTTGAATTCCACCACCAACTTTGGAAGCCTAAACCGCTTACTTCGTCCACCGCTAGCGCTGGAAGAGGTGGTATCCAGCACGACTTCAAGACCACAAATCTCAAGGCTGTCCCCAAGTACGGAATCGGTCAGAATCCTTCCACCTTTGACACCTTGATTTTCATCCACCAGTTTTGCCCAAATTTGGTCCATTGTGTTCATAGCCTGGCTCAGATATACGTCATGCTCTGGTACAGGTTCCTGATTCTCCACTGTCGGCAGGTCAAACAGCGAGCATCCTCCAACGAATGCTACAAGCATCAGAGCGAGCAGTATTCCGTAATACGATTTTTTCATAAGGGTCTTTTGATTTAGTTGTTCAAATGTAGAAGAAATGCTAACGAGCCGTCTCGCCAAGGGTATTATGAAATGTTGAAATTACTTTTTTGATCGGCACAAAGTTTTCTTAACATTAGATACTTCTTTTTCCATAACGCCTGGGAACAATAATTCAATCAAACCAAATTGGACCTGATCTGAATTCAGGGCTTAGGATAGATTCTAAACAATAAGGGCTAACCATGCCATTTTGACTACAGTTTTGTTGGTTTTCAAATTCGAAATTGGTCAGCGCTGCCCGATTGTATGCGCAGATAGAAGGATTAGTGAGGTATCATTTTGATTGTTTGAGGAGCATTGTCGCAAATCCCTTTGCGCTGACAGGACACTTAATGGATCGTATTGCTTTTATTAAATCATAGAATAACGCACCTGAGAAGTCACCTCCAAGTCATGATCGTTTAAGCATGTTCGCTAACCCACTTATCCGCACCTATGTTTTCGAATGTCATTGTGAACCTCCCGTCCAACAAATCGAATTAATGATGCCGGAAGTTTCGCCAGATCTTCGGGAGGTCAACATTTTAACGGAGCTTTTTCTCCTTTTTCCGTAGTAATTACGGCAGAGAAAAGGCTTGGTAGGGCTTCGGTCGGCGACATATTATGTTTTTAAACTTATAACAGGGGTAACACATAGAAAGGCATATTACTCGTGGCTACGTTTTGATGTTCGTCATACACGTAAACGAAAAGTCGAAACCCACCACTCGAAGCAGGAGTGTGCAAGCGAATCTCCTCATTCCGCTGATACCATTCACTATATATCAGTTTCGGGCGTCGTTCATAGTCACCGCCAATGATGTTCTGGTTAAGTCCCTCTTCGTAAAGTTCTATTTTGAAGCGCAGAGAGTCACTATCTTCATCCGTTACACTTAACAAAAGTGGATATTGTTTACTTTTTCGCAAATTAGCATTGTACTGGTCTGATACATTTTCAATGTGCAAGCTATGAATCATAGGTGCGCGATTTTCAATTTGTTCACCCGTCCAGTAATACTTTAATACCTCGATAGCCGGAGTGCGATATTTGCCTTCAAGTATCAGGCTAAACATGGTATGCGTTTTTTCTTGTTTTTCTCCCCAATAGTAAACAAATCCCCCAAGGCATTTCCGCCTAATACGTGAAATTGCCACATAATAGCTATGAGCGAAAACGTTGGTTTTCTCGGTAC
>JBGSIG010000861.1:0-3573 GCA_041742655.1 Ferruginibacter sp.
GGCGCATCGGTTTATTATATCAAATATTATGTAAATACACCAGAACCAACGAAATATTTTCTTACCATTTATGGTATTGCCATGGTAGTTGGCGCATCCATTATAGCCCTGCTTACCCGGTTAATAGAAAAGAATAAATTAATGGTTATTACCAGGTGTATTCGCGTTACTTGCAGCATTCGTAATGAAATTTTATAAACTCTACAATAAACAACTGGCAGCTATTCAGATAGAGTTAAAAGAGCGTAAAGACAATGAAAAGTAGACAACTCATTCAATCTACAGATAACAACAACCGCCTCGAATTGTCGAGCCCCACAAGTATTCCAAAGGCATCAGCATTTTTATGGAATAAAAAAATGATGATTCATATGAATTGCCGTGGGTATGCGGTATCGCAGTTTATGCAGCCCGAACCTGCCAAGTATGCCCATGCTCCTAATCTTGAAGCAAAAACATTTATGCAGCCGGAGCAGCCATATTATGCACATCATCCGGGCCGCTTTTGTTATATTAAAGAGGAAGATACCGGTCAATTATTCTCTGTACCATTTGAACCCGTTCGCACTTCACAGGAAAGTTTTACCTTCTCTGCCGGCAAAAATGATATTTTCTGGCAAGTAGAAAATAACAACCTGTTAGTTGAAATGTGTTTGAGCCTTACAGAGAATGACCTGGTAGAACTATGGAGTATTAAAATTCGCAACACTTCCTCAGTTAACCGAAGAATAAGTATTTATCCCTATTTTCCTGTGGGGTATATGTCGTGGATGAATCAATCGGGAGAATATAAAGCCGATTTAAACAGTATCGTTTGCTCTTCAGTTACCCCTTATCAAAAGTATCCCGACTATTTTAAAAATAAAAACTTTAAAGACAAAACCTTTTTGTTGGCTGACAGGGTTCCTGATGCCTGGGAAGTAAACCAGGAAGCATTTGAGGGTGAGGGAGGATTACAAAATCCAACGGCTATTCAGCAACAGCAACTGGCCAAAGGAAATGCGCTGTACGAAACACCGGCTTGCTGTATGCAATATGCCATTAATCTTGCTACTGATACAGCCGAAGAGTATCGCTTTGTATTTGGCCCGGCCAAAGATGAACAGGAAATTGTCGGAATACGTAAACAGTATTTTAGTACAATAGATGAGACTGGTGAAGATGGGTTTTCACTTGCAAAAAAAGAATACGCTGCTTATGTTGCAAAAGGCAGCGGCTGCATTAAAATACAAACTCCCGATGCAGGACTGGATAATTTTGTAAATCACTGGTTGCCCCGCCAGATTTTTTATCACGGCGAAACCAATCGCTTGTGTACTGATCCTCAAACCCGAAATTATTTGCAGGATAATATGGGGATGAGCTACATTAAACCCGCAGTTACAAGACAAGCATTTTTAATTGCTTTAAATCAGCAACAATTAAATGGCGAAATGCCTGATGGAATTTTAATAGAGGAAAATGCTGAATTAAAATACATCAACCAGGTGCCGCATACCGACCATTGTGTATGGCTGCCAATTTGTTTAAAGGCTTACTTAGATGAAACAAATGACTTTAGTATACTCGATGAGCAAGTAGGGTTTGCAAAATCTCCGGAAACGGCAACTGTTGCTGGCCATATTAACAGGGCCATGCGCTGGTTAATAAAAGACAGGGATAAACGTGGCTTAAACTTCATTAACCAGGGAGATTGGTGCGATCCGATGAATATGGTTGGCTATAAAGGCATTGGTGTGTCGGGTTGGCTTTCCATTGCTGTTATTTATGCGTTGAAAGTTTGGGCTGAAATAAGTAAGCAAGTAGGTCAGCCGGAATTTGCAAGTGAATTTCTTTCAGCAGCCGAAGAAATGACTACTGCCGTCAATACATATTTATGGGATGGTAATTGGTATGCCCGTGGTATTACAGATGATAATATTGTGTTTGGAACCAGTAAGGATAAAGAAGGCCGCATTTTTCTTAATCCTCAGGGGTGGGCATTGCTTAGTGGTATTACCGACGATGCAAAGTGCCATGCTTTGATAGCAGCCGTGGAAGAACAACTGGAATCTCCTTATGGAGTTGAAAAAATATTTCCCCAATTCACTACCATGCGTGACGATGTTGGGCGGGTTACTCAAAAATTTCCAGGATCTGCAGAAAATGGCTCAGTTTATAACCATGCGGCCGCTTTTTATATCTACGGCCTTTATGCAGTGGGTAAAACAGAAAATGCTTATCGCTTACTTCGGAAAATGATTCCGGGGCCGGATGAAAAAGATATATTGCAACGGGGGCAGCTTCCTGCATTTGTTCCTAATTACTATAGAGGTGGATACAAATTATTTCCACGTACTGCCGGAAGATCGAGCCAATTGTTCAATACAGGTTCAGTTCACTGGTTGTATCGTATTCTTATTGACGGTTTATTTGGATTACGGGGGGATATCAATGGTTTGAGAATAGAACCCCAAATCCCTTCTTCATGGACAAAGTTAACGGTAACAAGGTATTTCAGAGGAGCCGAATTTCTAGTTGAAATGAATAGAGAGTCGGAGAATAAAGTGATTAATATACGGGTAGATGGTGTTTGGCTCGATGAGCCTGTTATCAGGAATATTGAAGCAGGAAAAAAATATGACGTGAAGGTAATAATTGGTTAATAAAAAATAGAAACAAATGAAAAAACTAATTCAATCATGTGCAATTCTAATTACCTTTTTTTTAATCAACGACGAATTGTTTGCGCAAACTAATTTGCCAAAACTTCAGAATGCAAAAATGGCAAGGGGTGTTAACATCATTGGTTATGATGCAATGCTTTGGAAGGACCATTCAAATGGCCGCTTCAAAGAAAAATACTTTAAGATGATTAAAGAAGCTGGGTTTTCAGCCATCCGTGTCAACCTTCATCCATTCAGACAAATGGATAGTAAATATATAATCAATCCGAAATGGTTTGAAACACTAGACTGGACGGTAAAAAAAGGGTTGGAAGCTAATCTTATGGTCATACTCGATTTGCACGAATTTACAGCAATGGCGGATGACCCAATTGGAAAAAAGGAAATGTTTTTGTCTGCCTGGAGACAGCTTGCGCCACGATATAAGGATCAACCCAATGATGTAGTATTTGAGCTATTAAACGAACCTAATCAAAAACTTACTGTACAATTATGGAATCAATACCTAGCTGATGCGGTTAAATTGATTAGGGAAACCAATCCGAACCGCACCCTCATTATTGGCCCAGGAAATTGGAATGGTATAGAAAGTTTGCCAACTTTAGTATTACCAAAGGATGATAAAAATATTATAGTAACAGTTCACTTTTATCACCCAATGGCTTTTACGCACCAGGGAGCTCCCTGGTCTAAAAATAATAAGGATTTAAACGGCATAACATGGACAGCCACCAGCGAGGAGAAAGAATTAATAAAAACAAAATTAAAAGTTGCTTTAGATTGGGCAACTGCAAATGATCGCCCTGTTTTTCTGGGTGAATTTGGCGCTTATGATAAAGGGGATATGAAATCAAGGGCCAGGTATACAGCATTTGTTGCACGTACAGCTGAAGAATTTGGCTTCAGC
>JBGSIG010000862.1:0-2263 GCA_041742655.1 Ferruginibacter sp.
TGATAACGATGGTAGAAGGATTAAGCATGAGCGAAGGCGGCATCGGCTCGCTGCTGATAAAATACAATAAGTACAACGACCTCACCAATGTAATGGCTTTACAACTCGTGATTTTTTTGATCGGTTTGTGTTTCGATTATCTATTAGGCGCAACACGGCATTGGCTATTTCCTCACAGTAAATTAAAACAAGCAACATGACCACACATATAAAAGATAAAACATTGCTACAGGCCGATAACATCAGCCTGCAATACAACGACAATATTATTTTGCGGGACATCAACTTCTGCATCAAAGACATTCAACGTCCCGGCATGCAACAGGGCCAGGTGATCTCCCTCATTGGCAGAAGCGGTATTGGCAAAACACAATTGTTTAAAATACTCTCCGGCCTGCAACAACCCAGTGGCGGTGCGGTAACCATCAATGGCGGCCAAACTGTAAAGGCTGGCGACATGGGTGTGATCTTTCAAAACTATTATTTGTTTGAATGGAGAACCGTGTACCAATCCCTGTTGTTAGCAGCGCAAAAAAATACTGCGCTGAAAGGAAGCGAAGCAACGATGATTGAACACTATGCAAAGGAATTCCATTTGGAAGAAGAGTTGAAAAAATACCCGCAGCAATTGTCGGGCGGGCAGCGCCAGCGGGCAAGCATCATTCAACAATTATTGAAAGGTTCCGATTTTTTATTATTGGATGAACCCTTCAGTGGCCTTGATGTATATGTGCTGGACAAAGTGACTGACCTGCTGTTGCAGGTATCGGTTTCCGATGAATTAAAAACACTCATCATCGTGTCGCACGACATCACCACCTCCGTAGCCATTTCAGACACGGTGCTGATCATGGGCAAAGAACCCGGCCAGCCCGGCGCCACCATCAAAAAAGAAATTGACCTGATTGAGCGTGACCTTGCCTGGAAAAAAGATATCAAAAAAGAAAAAGCTTTCATTGAAACAGTGGAAGAGATAAAAGCTTGTTTGTAGTTGTTGATTATGCAGCCTCCTTTTGCGTGAGTGGAAGGGGGTTGCTTTTTTGATTTTATGATACCAGCGATATTTTTTCATGGCGGCATCGTTGCAGCCTGTCCCACGCGGCTGATCGCACACTTTATCGGCATTCCAATGGGCGGCTTTGATTGAAGCGGGTAACGCTTACAAACTTTACCATCTGGCGCAGGACTCCCGTCCTGCCGCCAAATGTTACTACTGTAACAAAACAAATTCAGCATCAAAACCAGTTAGCTACGTAACGGAAACGCACATGAAAGAAGTCCTGCGCCAAGAAGGGCAGGATTAGAATTAAAAGATTCCCTTTCCTACCCGGAATTTTTATCATCGGCTTTGTTCTTGCACCAATAATTGCCCATTATACTAAGCACTCCTGAGCTGGTGATAGTCGTTATTGCCTCTTTCTCCCCATCATCAAAAACTCTGTAAAAGTTATCCCGTATCATGAGCAATCCTTCTGACCTTTTATTTGGCCAGGTTTTATGATAATCTTTTGAGTGCTTTACATCAATTCCTATTACTTTACCATTGTAGTAGCTCTTTATTTTCGACTGAAGCGTATGGCCTACAATAATCGATCTTGCATTAAACTTCAGCAATGGCTTTTCTACTTCTTCCTGTGTAAGATCATCTTTGAAATAACCACGATACCAGCAAATGCCCGTTTTTGAAGATGTCAATAGATCAGTCTTGCTTTTGCTAGCTTTAGGATAAGGAGCGGTATAATAAGTAGCTCTTAAAAAATCATTGATCTCTTCTAATGTCCTCTCGATGTTTACAATATCCGGATGTAAGCCACCATGCGCAAAAAGGTTACCATTAATAGATTCGATAGCATTTTTGCTACTCAGCCATTTTCCCAACACTGACTTAGGGCTATATAAATCAGATTGTGTTTTTCCCAAGATCGAACTTACAAACGTATATTTAAGAGCAGCAGATTCATAATCACCATACATGTTCTTCAACTCATGATTACCAATAATAAAATGAACCTGCCCTCCTTGTTTTGCGGCATCCTGTTCCAATTTATAAATAAACCAAAGCACTTGTGTTGTTGAGAACCCCCTGTCCACAAAATCTCCCACCAATACCAAATGCCCTTTACCAAAAGTCCAGTTTAAATTCCGGCCAATAACCTTACTGGCAATTAAAAAATCTCTAAATGTTTTGTATCCACTTTCAATATCAGATACTGCCAATACTTTATTGCTGTCGTTGTAGGTACTTTTCGGTATTTCAACATTT
>JBGSIG010000863.1:0-6778 GCA_041742655.1 Ferruginibacter sp.
TGCATGATATGCTGGGTATCAACACAGAATTTAAACCTCGCTTTTTAAGAAGGTATTTAAACCTTGATGAACAAATAACAACCGCCATTGAGCAGTATGTTTCGGATGTAAAGAGCAAAGATTTTCCAAACGAGAATGAACAATATTAGCGGTAAATGGGCAATGGTGAATTGTCAATAGGAAATGGTGAATAGGCGATAGTAAATTGACAATAGAGAATAGGCAATAAATCATGATTAATCAGACTACCTCTTAAAGATCAACATAACACTGGTATAGTTAATTATGTTAGTCTCAACAACCAATGCTAATTTGTTAAATCCGATAACTGTCAGATCGTGTCTTAAAAATTCGTGTAGTAAACCTTTCATTACAATGACCAATGAAATAAATCAGCAATTCCCTATTACTTACAATGAAATTGTTGAAGCCACAAGTGCAGCTGGATTTACTATGGCGTCCGATTTGTTAACATGTTCTTTATTAAGAACCCTCGCAGCTTCAAAACCATCCGGAAAATTTCTTGAATTAGGCACAGGTACAGGGCTTTCAACAGCGTGGATCCTGGATGGAATGGATAATGATTCATCATTAATTTCAATTGACAATGACGCTGAATCTATAACAATTGCTAATCAGTTTTTAAACGATGATAATCGTTTAACTTTAATTGAAACTGATGGTGGCAAATGGTTTGAAGAAAATATATCTAAAAAATTTGATTATATTTTTGCGGATACCTGGCATGGAAAATACCTGCTGTTAGGTGAAGTGTTATCTATGTTGAATACAGGAGGACTCTACATTATTGATGATATGCTGACTCAGCCCAACTGGCCGGAAGGGCACCAGGAAAAGGCAATTAATTTAATTTCGACCCTGGAAAAAAGAGAAGATTTATTACTAACCAAACAGGTTTGGTCTACAGGAATAATAATTGCAGTTAAAAAATAAAACGACTCAAAATGCCACTTTGATTTTTCGCCTAAATTCATTTTGAAATCATCAGGCCAATATTCCTGCTTTTCGGTAGTGTATTCGCCCCTTTTAGCGTAAGCAAAAAATGAACCATAACTTTATAAAAAAAATTACCATGGATTTTCTATCAATATTACAAATTCAACAGAAAAATAAAGGTGTATCAACAGGTACAAAATGGATAGCTTCTAAAGGCGCCAATATAGATTCTTATTCCCCGGTTGATGGTAAATTAATTGCTTCAGTAAAAAGTGCAGACAGAGATAGCTATGAAGCAGTATTGCAACTGGCTGAAACAGCATTCGCAGAATGGAGGCATTGGCCAGCGCCAAAACGAGGCGACATAGTAAGGCAAATTGGAGAAGAATTACGAATTCAAAAACATGCCCTTGGCCAACTCGTGAGTTATGAAATGGGTAAAAGTCTGCAGGAAGGGTTAGGTGAAGTTCAGGAAATGATTGACATATGTGATTTCGCTGTAGGGCTCAGTCGCCAGTTGCATGGCTTAACCATGCATAGCGAAAGGCCGGGACACAGAATGTATGAACAGTACCATCCGTTAGGAATAGTAGGCATCATCTCTGCTTTCAATTTTCCTGTAGCTGTTTGGAGCTGGAATACTATGCTGGCATGGGTTTGCGGGGATGTATGCATCTGGAAGCCCAGTGAGAAAACACCTTTGTGCGCCATTGCGTGCCAGCATATTACCGCCAAAGTTTTTAAGAAAAATAATGTTCCGGAAGGAGTAAATAATTTAATTACAGGCGATAGAGAAATAGGTGAATGGATGAGTAACGATACGAGAATTGCTTTAATATCAGCAACAGGAAGCACAAGAATGGGCAAAGCTGTATCCGCAGCTGTAGCAGCAAGACTAGGAAAAAGCCTGTTGGAATTGGGTGGAAACAATGCCATCATTATTTCAAAAGATGCAGACCTTGATATGGCATTGATTGGTGCGGCATTTGGTGCGGTGGGTACAGCCGGGCAACGCTGCACTTCTACCCGCAGGCTTATTATTCATGAAAAAGTGTACAATAAATTCAAAGAAAAGCTGGTAAATGCCTACAGGCAATTGAAGATCGGTAACCCATTAAATGAAAAGAATCACGTGGGGCCGCTGATTGATACCATTGCTGTTGAATTATACAAAGACGCCATTGAGAAATGCAAGGCAGAAGGCGGTAATTTTATTATTGAAGGTGGCCTATTAAAAGGGAAAGGATATGAAAGCGGTTGCTATGTAAAACCCTGTATTGCTGAGGCAAAAAACAGTTATGCCATTGTGCAGCACGAAACCTTCGCACCCATTTTATACATAATGAAATATAAAACACTGAATGAAGCCATTGCTCTGCAAAACGGCGTGCCGCAAGGCTTATCCTCTGCGATCATGACGAATAATTTAAGAGAGGCTGAGCTATACCTTTCTACGGCAGGCAGCGATTGCGGTATTGCCAATGTAAATATTGGAACATCTGGAGCTGAAATCGGCGGCGCTTTTGGTGGCGAAAAAGAAACCGGCGGCGGCAGGGAAAGTGGCAGTGATGCCTGGAAGGTGTACATGCGCAGGCAAACCAATACCATCAATTATTCAGACAAGCTGCCGCTTGCTCAAGGAATTAAGTTTGATTTGTAAGGGTGTTTTTTAAAGTTTACACCTTTTTCAAAAGGTGTAAACTTTAAAAAACCTTCATTAACTTTAAAAATGCCTGTCAATAAAAAATATTTGGCCGTATTTAAATGTGATAAAATCTATCATATTTTCAACAGAATTAACAATAAGGAACTTCTTTTTAAAACTCCAGAGAATTATCATTATTTCCTCAAACAATTCGACTTTTATATTTCTCCGCTGGCAGACACCTTTGCATGGACTCTATTGCCAATCCATTTTCATTTTGTCATCAGGATAAAGCCTGCGGCTATCATCGAAAAATGGATTAAAAGTTTACCACCCGAGAAACAAACAAAATCAGAGCAACATTTTTTAACTGATGCCAATATAAATAGTTTGGTTGAAATGGAATTCAAACGTTTATTTTACTTCATACGCAATGGCGTTTAATAAAATCTACAAACGCAAGGGCAACCTGTTTTCGAGAACATTTAAAAGAGTAGAGATATCAAAAGATAGCCAGTTTACGCAGGCACTTGTTTACATTCATCCAAATGCTCAAAAACATCAGTTAATGAAAAAGTTTATTCTTTACCCCTGGACTTTATATCATAGTACAACAAGTGATAAACCTACCAAAATACTAAGGACTGAGGTATTAAACTGGTTTGGAGGCAAGGCACAGTTTCAAATAGTACATAAGGAAATGAGTGACTCTTATTACAATTTTTCGGGTACCATTAAAGATGATGATCACTGAGTACTAGAGACTAAAGTTTACACCTTTTTAAAAAGTGTAAACTTTAGTCCTTTTATTCTCCCTTTATCCTTATATTGCATAAAATTTACAAGATTAAAACTTCACAAAAAATATCGTATTTTCTCAGCAACAATCTCGATTTGCTGAATCATTAAGTTCTCCGGTTACTTAGTTATTCCCATTGGGACAAAAGGTATTTGTCAATATTATCTTACCATTTTTTCGGCCAAAATTTTTATTAATTATTCAATCATTTATCATGCAATCAATCATAACATCATCTGCTATTACCAATCAATATATTGACCTCGAGGAAAATTACGGCGCACATAATTATCATCCGTTGCCCGTTGTTTTAAATCGTGGGGAAGGTGTTTTTGTTTGGGATGTTGATGGCAAACGTTATTACGATTTTCTGAGCGGTTACTCAGCAGTAAACCAGGGCCATTGCCATCCAAAAATTATCAAAGCATTAACCGAGCAAGCTTCTAAACTAACATTAACCAGCAGGGCTTTTCACAGTAATTTACTGGGAGAATACGAAAAATATATTACTGAATATTTTGGATATAATAAAGTGCTGCCAATGAACACCGGCGTAGAGGCTGTGGAAACGGCGCTTAAGTTGGCACGTAAATGGGCTTACGAGGTAAAAGGCCTGGAAAGTGACAACGCCAAGATTGTAGTATGCGAAGGCAATTTTCATGGACGCACAACAGGCGTGATTACTTTCAGCAACGATCCTTCTGCAAAAAATAATTTCGGTCCTTTCAGTCCGGGCTATATAAGTATTCCATACAATAATCTTGCTGCTTTGGAAGAAGCATTCCAGGATAAAAATGTGGCTGCTTTTATGTTTGAGCCAATACAGGGTGAAGCGGGAGTAGTAGTTCCCGACCAAGGTTACTTAACTAGCGTAAGAAATTTATGCGCAGAATACAATGTACTGATGATTGCAGATGAAATTCAGACAGGCCTTGCACGTACCGGAAAAATGCTGGCCTGCGATCATGAAAATGTACGACCGGATATTTTGATTTTGGGCAAAGCATTGAGTGGTGGCGTATTGCCTGTAAGCGCTGTATTAGCGGATGATGAAATTATGCTGACGATAAAGCCTGGGGAACATGGCAGCACCTATGGAGGTAACCCTTTGGCGTGTGCGGTTGCAATAGCTGCGCTACAGGTTTTAAAAGAAGAAAAAATGACAGAGCATGCACAGGCGATGGGAGAATTATTACGTGACGAAATAAAAAAATTAGATTCCCCTTTTGTTGAATTGGTAAGGGGTAAAGGACTGCTTAATGCCATCGTTATAAAACATAATAACCAGGAAGCAGCATGGAACTTATGTTTAACGCTAAAAGAAAATGGCTTGTTGGCAAAGCCTACCCACGGAGATAAAATTCGTTTTGCCCCGCCACTGTTAATCACAAAAGAACAGGTAATGGAATGTGTAGGTATTATTGATAAAAGTTTACAAAAGTTGGCTGAATAATTTCACGCTTTTATTTTTTCGATAGCATTCCTGCAGACAAAGAATGTTTACAAAATCACACTTATAAAATGGAGTATCCTTTTTATATCTCGACAGATAAATCTAAATTAGATATAGATGCAATCTGGGACTACCTGAGTAATCATTCCTACTGGGCACTGGGAAGAAGTAAGAAAACTATTGAAATCTCAATTGCGAATTCTTTGTGCTTTGCAGTGTATGATTCAGAAAATAAACAGGCGGGTTTTGCAAGAGTTGTAACCGACTATGCAGTATTTGCCTGGTTAATGGATGTGTTTATCTTACCAGGTGCACAAGGCCTGGGGTTGGGCAAATTATTGATGACTGAAATAATGAACAACAAAGATTTACAGCAAGTAAAACGATGGGGACTTGGTACTAACGATGCCCATGGTTTATATGAAAAATTTGGTTTCAAACAATTATCCAAGCCCCAAAATATGATGGAATTATTAACTCCAAACACTTCGTTGTAACTTGACAAATCTTTAAATACGCGTTTGAGAAAAACACCTTTTTTTCAGGGAATTTATTGTTGAAAATTCCTTTTTGGATTTCGTAATTTTAACGGGCTTTTACATCGAACGTTCGAATGACAGATTATTTTAAACAAATAGAAATACGCTGGAGCGACCTTGATCCAAATTTTCACCTTCGGCATTCTGCATATTACGATTTTGGTGCCTACAGCCGTATATCTTTTATGAATGAGCATGGGCTAACTCCACAGGTTCTGGAACACTTGCACATTGGCCCGGTACTTTTTAGAGAAGAATGTGTATTTAGAAAAGAAATAAAATTTGGGGATGCGATAACCATCAACTTTAGAATAGAAAAAGCAAATGAAGATTTTTCCAGGTTTACGATGGTGCATGAGATTTGGAGAAACGTCGATATACTCTGTGCTGTGATAACGGTAGATGGTGCATGGATGGATACAGCAAAGCGAAAATTGATGTCACCACCAAAATCATTCAAAGATATATTTAGCGTGATTTTAAAAGATTCTCCCGTATAATAAAATCCGAAAAGTGAAATTTATTTGCGCTTTTGTTGCCATAAAATATCTCATTAAATGCAGTAATATTATCCCCCATTCAAGTAACTTTGTAATCTGATTTAAAAGAAAAAAACTTATGTTAGAAAACACTGAAAATATCAAAATGGTTGATCTTCACTACGTAGATCCAAAAGATCCAATGGAAGTGATGTATTTGCATAGCATGTATCCATGGATAAGTAAAGAGGATATCAAATCTGTTATTGAAAAACAGGGACCGGAAAGAAAACACATTGAACATTGCCTTGACGGTTATCATTCATAGTTTTACTTTCAAGAAACAACTGTTTTCCAAATTGGCTTCGCGGCCAAGGAGGAGTTTTTTTTCAATTTTGTTCTGTTATTTTTGCATAGTTAATGCTTGGCTTTCACCTCCTATGCGGTAAACGTTTTAACTGCTTTCACCAACCTTTTCCCGTATGGAGTTGCTGAAAGATGATTATATTTAAAGAAAAAACTTATGCTATCAAAATCAATGCAGGACGCATTAAATAACCAGGTAAAGTTGGAAGCAGCGTCATCGCATTCCTACCTGGCCATGGCGAGCTGGAGTGAGATTCAGCCAGGGCTTGACAATATTGCGGAATACTTTTTTCAGCAAAGTGAAGAAGAAAGACAACACATGCTGAAACTGATACGTTTTGTAAATGAGCGGGGCGGCTTTGCGCTGATACCAGCACTGGAGCAGCCTATTGTAACACACAAAGGTTTAAAAATTATGTTTGAAGAATACCTGAAACACGAAATTGCTGTATCTAACAGCATCAACGAATTGGTTGATCTTGCTTTAAAAGAAAAGGACTATGCCACCCACAATTTTCTACAGTGGTATGTAAACGAACA
>JBGSIG010000864.1:0-5749 GCA_041742655.1 Ferruginibacter sp.
AGCCCAAGCCACATCGAAAGAAATAAGTCCCCAACCAATAAAAACTTTATCTTTCGGTAGTTCATTAGTAGCCCGTTGGGTTTAAGAATGGAGCTTATTTCTTAATAGCTTCAAGCAATTCTTTTGCTTGCGATGATAAAACAGTAGCCATAATTTTCCCTTCCTGCTTAAATGAAAAGCACATACAATACTTATCATTCATCCTAAAATCAATATCTTCCTCCACCCTGTTGTGCTCAAAAAAATGGAGTGATCCATCGTAACCACATTTAATATTATACGCTGTTGATGATGCACTAATTAAATTGCTTAGTTGTTCTATAATTTTCTTGTCTCTTATAATTCGAACTGCAACCACTGTATCCATCGATCCATCTCCTTTAAAAAAATTAATGGCTACACTATCTGCGTTCATTATTTGCTCTTTGATTTTGGTATTGCTCTGTTCACAAGAAACCAATACAGCAAAAAAACAAAGTATTAATAGTAGATTTTTCATTTACTAAAGATAGCAAAAAGCAATTGCCGTTATTGTATAAAACAAACCACCCGATAAGAATATCGGGTGGTACAAGCATGAGAATTTGCTATTGCTTAAGGAAACTTGTTTCGATTGCTATATTGAAGATTGCCTATGTTTTTGCTGCTTTCGAACGCAAGTTTCAACAAACATGTTACCCTAATATTATGGAAGTATTATGGAATTGTTATCAAAAAACACTAATTCGAAGGTTGCTTTATTACATTTCCATTTGCATCATATTCGCTTGTACTTATTAACTTGCCTTCCCCGCTATAATTTTTCCAGGCACCTTTTTTTAATCCGTGTTCATAATCGCCTTCACTTTCTACAAAGCCATTTTGATGGTAATATTTTGAAGGTCCCTGGTATTGGCCAAAGGAGTCTAATGCTAGTTTTGCCATCAATTGGCCATTGGCATAGTATTCTGCAAGAAAAATTCTTTGTCCATTCTTTGTCATAATTATCTGCCGGATTGAATCTGAAGAATCCCTCATTACCTGGCAAATAATATCCTGTTGTTGATTGTTGTAGTATGTAGCATTGGCGAATTTGGTGGTTCCATATTTCTTCTCAAAAACCGTATCGGCAGATTGCATGACTGAATCCATCCACGCATAATTAATACCTATTTTTTGAGGCAAAGAATCTTTTTTAGCGGAACAACCAAAAATATAAACACACACTAAAATGGATAATATTGGTTTTATCATTCTTTCGATATTTTTTTGGGTTTAAAAAATAAAAAGCAGCTAAAATTAGCTGCTTTTTAATACTATAATAAAAAATAAATTAATTAAAATTTGTCCAGGTTTTCCACCATGTATCTCCTACCGCACAAGCTCCTTTGTAGGTTACCGAAGTAAATCCTTTCGACAATTTAGCATTTGAAAAAGCGGCCCCGCTGGCAGCCGGAGATCCTGCTGTAGGATTAAAATCAGGTGTAGAATAATTATACGGTGCTACCAGGCCCACTTCGGTATTGGTGGTTAAGATACTATTTGCATAAGCTGGCGAATTATACCAGGTGGTAATAGTGGCGGTAGTATTTGGGGTGAGTGGTACGTTTGTGTTACCAGCAATACTATACAGTATCGGCGTTGGACACCCTGCTATAATTGTATTTTCAACAAACAAAGAGTTTGGAATGTTATTGTCAGTTGGAACGCCCTTGGTGGCATCAATAAATAAACCGATAGGATACCCCATAATAATAGAATTAAACAACGACATACTTGAGTTTCTCCTTATTTGAGCTCCCCACGAAAACAGACCATTACCTTTATTGGTCAATGTTTCTTTAGGCCCCATTACTGTCATGTTCGAAAACACTACGGTTGTTTGCGGCAACAAAGAACTACCTGCAGCATCGTTATCACTCTCGAATGCTTCACTTTTTGAAATATCTGCAATAGACGAATCTCTTAAAGAAATACCAAACTGAACCTTTCCACTAAAGCCGTTATCGGTGTCAAAATCATCATCCAGCGTACGAAAAGAAATCAGGTGGGTGCAAGTTACATTGCCACCAAACCACTCAAAAGAATCATCGTTGGCATAAGATACCTGTACATTATCAACAATGGTATTGCTACCAATGCCGCCAAATGTAATGCCGTTAATTTCCTTGTCAGGTAAAAAAGCATACCCGGCATACTCAATGCGCACATATCTTAAAATACCGCTGTTATCCGCAGGGTTTTGCGCCTGTGTTGCAGGGGTTCCGTATAACCCAAGGCCGTCGCTGTTATTAATACCTCCTTCAATTTCGCCCACGCCCTGTATTCCGTTAAACGAAGCGTTGGTAGGTGCATTACCTAATAACACAACACCCGCCCAGTCGCCACGCTGAGGCGTAGTTTCTTCTGATGTAAATACTATCGGTTTATCGACAGTTCCATCGGCAATAATTTTACAACTCCTGGTAATGATCAATCCTCCATTTTTTCCATTTTCACCAACTATTTTTGTGCCGGGCTCTATGGTTAAAATTGCACCATTGGTAACATATACCAAGCCACGAAGTTTATAAGTAAACTCAGCTTTTAATGTTCTGTTTTCACTAATACGCCCTTCAAGAATGGTACTTTCTGTTGGGTTGGTGCCACCGCCACCAGAACTTGTACCACCGTCAACTTCTATTTTACGGCAGCTTATGCTGGTTGCAATTATTAATACACTGTAGAGAAATAACTTTTTCATATTTTATTTTTTGTTTTTTTTATTTAAAGAGCTGTTTGTTGAAATTTAAAAATTATATCCAAAGGCAAGACTAAAGTTGGTACCCAGTTTTCTTTTAACTGCATATGCATCTGTATCAGGGTCATATTTTTTATTATCATTTAAATCATTGTAATAAATTTCCTGCTGGTTAAATATGTCAGAGATATTCAACCTTATAACGCCTTTGCCTTTAATGATTTTTTTAGCTATCTGAAAATCCAATACCCCACGTGGGTTCTCCCAAATTGGCGGCTGGTCTGAACCCCCTACAAAAATTATTCTTCTTCCAATTTGGTTAAATAATAAAGTGGTATTGAAACCTGATTCATCAAGGTCATACTGAAGGCCGGCATTTATCAGGTAAGGGCTCTGTCCCTGCATTGGCCTATCAATTGTATTATCTGCATTTGATACACGATTGTAGATGTACGATAGATTTCCCTGGAATGTAAAGTTTTTAAGTGCGTCAACAAAATCAAGCCGCTTCCTAAAATCAAGTTCTGCGCCAAAGCTGGTTGCCTCATCTGCATTAACGAAATTATAGGTACTGGCACTGCCGGAAGAAATATTAAAGAAGGCTTCAATTGGGTCTTTGAAGTATTTGTAAAACACGCCGAAAGTGAATAACTCACCAGAGGCGGGATACAGTTCGTAGCGCAAATCAATATTGGTAACCTTTGTTCTTACCAGCGAAGGATTACCTGCTACAGTTGCACCTAAATCAAAATCGAAAAATTGAAACGTACTTAATTCCCTAAACTCCGGCCTTATCACTGTTTGCGAACCTGCCAACCGAATATTGGTGTTGTTGTTAACCTTATAAGTAAGATTTACTCCAGGTAACCAATCGGTAACGGTGCTGTGTACAAATCGTGGATCCCATTGTTTGGTGCTGCCTACTACCTGGTCAAAATTTTCTACCCTTACACCCCAAACCGCACGAAAATTGTCTGATAATTGATTGTCAAGTTGTAAGTAACCAGCATTTAAAATTGAATTGGCCAGGTAACGATAGCTTGAACCTGAAAGCTCATTAAAAGCCAATTGATCGTCAAACCCTGTTCCAAAATTTTCGGGGGCAAAAACTTCGCCTACAGGTAAATGCCTTAGGGTTGGATTGTCTGAGGGAAGGTAAATTGCAAATGGCCGGGCATCGAACAACCTGTCCTTTACCTGGAAAAAATACCCGCCCTTAATAGTTTGATTTAAATTATGCCATCGCAAAGTCTTGCCTAAATCACCACCTGCGGTGTACACATAATCGTTGGTAGTTCCAAAATAACGGCTGCCGCTTTTTTGAGAAGACTTAGATGCTCCTATTAACAAAGAATAAGGAGACGATGGATCATTATTGTCATCCTGGTTATATTGAACACGGCGCTGATCAGGTATATATTGATCGAGCAAATTAAAGCTTCCAAACCAGTGGAATTTTAATCCGGGTTTAACGATGTTGTGATCACCGGCAAGCTGCAGGTTGTAGTAGGTATTGGCTTTATAAGCCAGCTCATACGCCTGTATATTGGTTCCATTTACCGGATCAAAGTCATAGTCTTTACCCGTTCTTATGGTTGAATAATTCGTTGTACTTACGTTTAGCATATTCTTGAACGTAATTTTATTATTACTTCCCAACTGAAAAGTAAAGTTTGCCAGTAAGCTTCCCAGAACGTCCTGGGCATATTTTTGGTTATCGTAATCAAAATTTAAACTTGGCGTATTATTTTCAAAATAATTTAGCTGGTTTTGAATATTAATTTTTCTGTTGTTACGTATATAATTCACAGAAAAAACAGCTCCCAGCCTGTTATTACCACCAAGGCTTTTATTAAAGCCGCCGTTTAATAAGAAATTTTGATCCATAAGTGGGAGTATGTTAGAACTGGTTGGGTTAAGAGTCCAGATGTTCTTGAAATCTTTTCCGTACGCAGTTTTCTCGCCGCTATTTAGCGCTGCAAAATCTGCTTTAAGCGGTACATTTTCAGGCAGAGAACGCACATGGCTGTCGAAGCCTAAAAAATCTGTCTTGGCTCCCTGGTATTTATAAAAATCATTGCCAACAGTTTCGGTGTTGAACCCCGGGCCAACCTGTATATATAAAAAACTTTTTGCGGGTACGTCTTTTGTATTTATCTGAATCAGGCCACCTGCCCACTCTCCAGGTAATTCCGGAATAAAAGTCTTGTTAACGACGATATTATCAACAAGAGCAGATGGAATAATATTAAAGGAGAATGTTTTACGATCCGGCTCCGTGCTGCTCATTAGAAAACCATTTATCATAACCTGGTTATATCGGTCTGCCAAGCCTCTAACAACAATGTATTTACCGTTTACAAGAGAAAGACCCGGAATACGTTTTAAAGCTTCGCCCGTATTCTTATCAGGCGATCTTCTAATGGCTTCAGCACTAACAACCTCTGCTACTACTGTGGCATTTTTTTGATAGGCAATCATCGCAGCAACTGTCTCCTTTTTTGATGAAGATCTTACTACTACTGCTTCTTCTGTTTTAGCCGCAACGTCAAGAATGATATCAAGGTTAGTAACTCCATTCGCCTTTACTTCTACATCCGTCAAAGCTTTTGTAGAATAGCCAACCGAACTTAGATTTAGCGTATATATCTTTCCCGCTTGAAGTGTCAGTTGAAAATATCCATCGGTACTAGTTAAGGCCTTTGCGCTTTCTCCATCTACAGATACACTTACACCTGATAATTTTGCTCCTGATTTGGAGTCTGTAACCTTTCCTTCAACCCTTCCGGTTTGAGAAAATGAGGTAAGCGAAAAAGCTAACGATATTAATAAAAATCCTAAGAATCTCATGCTGTAATAATTTATGCAAAGAGACACTTTGAATGTTACGCCAATGTGAATGGAATGTTACGTAAATGTTACGCCTGTGTTAAGCGAATGTTACCAACACTTAAAAAGGCAACTAATGCTATGTTAAGAATAAACTGTCGTATTGATTTGTGACCCGATAGCTATCGGATGGTGAACCTG
>JBGSIG010000865.1:0-6255 GCA_041742655.1 Ferruginibacter sp.
AGCGGATTTCGGCGGCACGCGCCACAGGCACCAGCTGACTCCGTGCTGACACCTGCACGCGGTGCCTATATCAGGAACACACAATAGAAGCCAGCAAAGCCACCCGATGGCACCCATATCGGCCCAGGTTAATGTCGGGTAATTAAAAATGCTTGAATATTTTGCTTTGCCGCTGTGCAAATCAGCAATCATTTCATCACGGCTTGTACCCAAGGTTTCGGCAGCAGCATACAGGTATAGTCCATGTCCTGCTTCGTCCTGAACTTTCGCCAATAAAATTGCTTTTCGTTTTAGGGTGGGTGCACGGCTTATCCAGTTGGCTTCGGGTAACATGCCTACTATCTCACTATGCGCATGCTGGCTAATCTGCCGCACATTTGTTTTGCGATAAGCATCAGGCATCGAATCTTTCGGTTCAATTTTTATTTCCCTATCAATTTTTTGCTGAAATATACTGGCGGTATCCTGTGTGAGCATTCTATTTATTTTTTGCTTTACAAAGATAATAAAAACTAACAACTGTTAGTTTTTGCATGATAAATCCTGCCTGCAGCTGCTGCTACTTTACATCAAAATCAACAAGCACCGTTGCTGTTAATGGATGCGATTGACAAGTGAGGATAAAGCCTTGCGCTACCTCTTCGGGTTCTAAAGCATAATTTACATCCATAGCAACTTCGCCCTGCAACAACTTTGCACGGCAGGTAGCGCACACACCACCTTTGCAGGCAAAAGGTAAATCGGCCCCTTGTTTTAACGCCGCATCTAAAATACTATCGCCATTAAAATCTAATTTAAATGCTGATGTTCTGCCATCCAGTTTAATATTGACGATGCTTTTCAACCCGGTATCTGTTGTCACTTTTTTTTGAACCGAACTACCTTTTTGCCCCGGAATGGTAAATAGTTCGAAATGAATTTTTTTAGCAGGTATATCATTTGCAAGTAAAAAATCTTTCACACAAAAAATCATTTGTTCCGGTCCGCAAATAAAAAATTCATCGGTATTTTTATAATCAATCAACAAAGACAGCGCCTTCAGTTTCTCTACGGAAATTCTTCCACTATTGATTGAGGCCTCCGTTTTTTCTCTGCTAAAAAGATGAATAAAATTAAACCGCTGAAGGTATTTATTTTTCAAGCTTTGCAACTCCTCAAAAAAAACGATGGACCTTTTACTCCTGTTACTGTACACCAATGTAAAACAACTATCCAGCTCTGTTTCCAGCACCGCCTTAATAATTGATATAATAGGAGTAATACCACTTCCCGCCGCAAAGGCCACATATTGTTTTTTATTTTCAGCATGTAGCGCTGTATTAAATTTGCCCGTTGGCGGCATTACCTGCATTGTGTCGCCTTGCTGTAACTGTTCATTGGCGAAGGTTGAAAACTTTCCACCATTAACTTTTTTTACAGCTATTTTTAATTCATTTTCAAATGGGGCAGCACAAATGGAATAGGGGCGGCGCAACTCTTCGCCCTTTATGGTGGTTTTTAAAGTAATGTTTTGCCCCTGGGTAAATGCAAATTCCTTCTGTAGGTTCTGCGGCACATCCAATACGATGGAGACGCAATCCTCCGTTTCCCTGGTTATTTTTTTTACCGTTAAAGTGTGAAAGTGCACAGCCATGATGCTATTTAATGATGCCGTTTAATAAATGCTTTACCATTTCATTTTCCAGTTCCTGCTGTGTTACATTCCTTTTGTGTCCATACCAAAACTCCAGTCCGCGTACGGCAGATAGAATGGTTAGTACAGCTACGTATGGGTTAATGGCTCTTAGTTCATTTTTTTCAATGCCATTTTCAATTAAAACCATCAACCGCTTCTCGTAGGTGCGGCGCTGGTTCAAAAAATTGCTCAACAGCGGTTCGTTTAAATGTTTCCATTCGTGGTTGGCAACAAACACTTCATCAAAATTATTCAGCATTTTTTGTATGTGAAACCGAAGGATCGCTTCAATTTTTGAAATGTCGGATTCCATATTATTTTCAACCGCGTCGAGGTAAGCCGTGAATTCGCCCATCACCCTGCTACAAATGCCCTGCAACAATTCGCTTTTAGAACCTATATAATTATACAGGCTTGGCGCTTCAACACCTAATGCATCTGCCAATTCACGCATTGAAGTAGCACTATAACCCTTTATTTTAAAAAGAAATGCCGCCTTTTGAATAATGGCCTCCTTTTTTGTGGCGTTTTTGCCAGACTGAATTTTTGCCATTACACTTGTTTACTTTTTGCAAAACTAACACTTATTAGTTTTTATAGGTATCTTTTTGCTTTTAGAATGATGAAAGCCCAAAACCTTAATTTTGCGGCTTATCTATCACTATGCATTTAAAAGATGTTGATAAAGTTGTTGTTATTTCGGCAGCAGACTTTAAGGCAAATTATTATACACCTAAAAAGCCGTTGGTTATTACCGGGCTTGCAAAACAATGGCCCGCATTTGAAAAATGGAACTGGGATTATTTTATAGATATTGTTGGTAACACAGATGTTGGAGTGTATGATAATGTAAAAAGCGATTCTTATACGCCCATTAATACGGCCGATGCTTATATGAAGTTTGGAGATTACCTCAGAAAAGTAAGCGAGGGCCCTTTAGAATTAAGAGTTTTTCTTTTCAATATACTTCAGCATGCCCCGGAACTGGTAAAAGATTTTACTTGGCCAGAAGATTTAATGAGGGGTTTTATAAAAAAATTTCCCATGCTTTTTGTTGGCGGGCAGGGATCTGTTACCCATATGCATTTTGATATTGACATGAGCCATATTTTGCATACCCAATTTATCGGAAAAAAAAGGGTGTTACTTTTTCCACACGAAGAGCAGCATAAAATATACCGCAAGCCCTGGGAAGTGTTAAGTATGGCGGACTATAAGCATTACTACGAAAACTTCGATTACGAGAATTTTCCTGCGGCAAACCTGGCAAATGGGTATGAAGTTATTTTAGAACATGGGGATACCCTGTTTATGCCGGCTGGTTATTTTCACCATATGGAGTATATCGAAAGTGGTTTTGCCATGAGTTTGAGAGCTTTTCAAAACGATTTAGGAGGCAAATTGGATGGCGTATGGAAACTTTTTGGCATGCGGGGCATTGATTCACTTATGAAGAAGACCGCTCCAAAGTGGTGGTACAAGCGTAAAAAGCAACAAGTTTATATGTTTGCAGGTAAGGAATTAACGAAGGCTGGATTAAATGACTAAAAAAAAATATATTTTTCCAAAAAAAATACTAATTTTACAGCCTGCTCGGTAATTCTATACTTCCTCTTATCTTTTGAAAGCCTTCCCGATAAGGTAATTTGCATTATTTGTGGAGTTTTTTAAAAAAGCATTACTAAAATATTATTCTTAATTAACAATATTCAATAAAGATTTTTCTTGTGGTTTCAGAGGTAAGCAAGGCCGGTGATTTTTATCACTGGCCACTATTTTTTTAGGGGCTACCTTATTTCTATCGATACTGTGCTTCTTCTGCTTGTGGACAATTAGAAGCGACACAATGCCAAATCATTTTGTGATTTCCTTAAGATGTTGCCTGCAATATTTTTTGAAATATTACATTATAGAAATAATTGAAACCATTTAATCATCCAATTCTTCTTCAACATTTATGAGCTGATTTTTACCTGCCTTTTTATAAACTGACTGCATGGGAATTTATTGTTAATCCTTAAAAATAAATCACCATGGGTACACCAAACAAAGCAGGTATTTTTACTATTGCAGCAATGATCGCCACAATAAATTATTGCGAAGCGCAGGTAGATTTCAGCAAATGGCAAATAGGCATTAATGGGGGCGTTTTTGTTTATCTTGGCGACCTCACTCCTTCCACTGCGGGATCTTTTAAAACGCTAAAACCTACAGGTACACTTTACATTTCAAGATTGCTGAATCCTTCGTTTAGTTTACGAACCAACCTGGTTTACGGCTTGTTAGCAGGTAATGAGTCGAGGTATAGCAAACCTGCGTACAGGCAACAACGTAACCTCAGCTTCTCGTCGTCTGAAAGGGAAGTTTCGGAGTTGTTGGTTTGGAACATGTATGGTAACAACAACAATGAAATCGGTAAACGATTTTCGCCTTATTTGTTCGGTGGTGCCGGTATCAGTTTTTTAAGTATAGCCCGAAGCAGTAATTTAAACAAAGCTTTTTTTGCAAACGAACCCCGTATAGAAACCGGTCTCGCTGCAGATTTGTCCCAGGCTCCACCTTCTGTAATATTGGTATTGCCCGTAGGGGTTGGGGTGGAATACTATTTATTCACTAACATGTCACTAACGGCCGAAACTAATTTCAGGTATACATTTACCGACTACCTTGATGGCTTTAGCTATGCGGCTAATCCTGAAAAAAATGATTTTTATCAATCTTATACTTTGGGGTTAGTGTTTAAATTTGGGAAAAGGGATAATGTGGATTGCCCTGTTATAAAGTATTAAATATGGAACTATCCGAAAAGTATACTGGAGCTGTATTGCGTATTTTGCAACATTATTAGCAGAAAGCTTACTCCACCGCCCGGTTTAAAAAATCAATCATCGGTTTCATTGTTTCAAATACTTTTGCTACGTCTTTTACCAATGTCTTGCTTTGCAGTTCAGCATCGCTCAGGGGTTTACTTACAATAAAATGTTTCATTTTCAGGTAATGGATAGCTGGGTTATTTTCATCGTACCCCTTTGGCGGCCTTTGTAATGATTCTATCCCTTCAACACCTTTGGCAAAATATTTTTTGAAATTTTTATCGGAGATTATTTTTTTCCATTCTTCAAAACCGTAATCAATTTCCTGTCTTATTTTCGCCAGTTCAGGCGGCATGGGAGAATAGAACCCGCCAGCAGCATAACTTTTGCCTGGTTCGCAATGAAAATAATAACCGGCAACACTGGCCTTTTTTCCACCTCTGCTAAAATACGCAGCCATATTGCTTTTATAAGGGCTTTTGTCCTTGCTAAAACGTACATCCCTGTTAATTCTAAACGTACAATTTTTTACCTGCAGCGAACCTATCGGTTCATCAAAAACTGCAATAGCAGGAATTAGTTTTCCGACCATTGATTGCAGGTCTGCTTTGGCAGCTTCGTAGGTTGCCCTGTGTTTGTCAAACCATGGTTTGTTATTATTTTTCTGAAGGTCTTTTAAGAACTTAATGGTTGTAGCTTGCAGCATATTTTTTAAATGATACAAATGTAGGGCAATAAAAAAGGAACCAATATCTGTTTCCGGTTATTTTTCAGCGAAAAAAACTATTTAACTTTCCCCCAATTTTCGCCGCTTTTAATTCTATAGAGCGTCATCTCACTCACACCGTATTTAGCTGCCATTAATTTATAGGTCAATTTACGTTTGGGGTTATTAATGGCTTCTTTAATTGCTTTTACTTTTGTGGCATTTAGTTTTAAGCCTTCTGTTCTGTTAGCCTGTTGTTTTTTATAAGCAATTTTTTGCGGACTATTTTGTTGATGGCTTCCAACTTCCGTTAATGTTGCCCATTTTAAATTGGCGTGGCGGTTGTCGTCTTTTTTATGATTCAAGTGAATTACATACTTGTGTTTTGGAGATGCTTTTTTACAAAAATGTTTTGCAATTTCCCTGTGAAGATAAATGGTGCCGTTACCTTTTTCTAAATGCAGGTTTAATGTTCTGTACCCTGACGTTACAGAGCCATTCAATAATTTGCCGTCTTTATTGATATCGTCGCTATAACTGGCTGCCCGGCCCAACGACGACACCGCATATCTTTTACGCAATATTTTGTAACCGGTAAATTGAAGTGGAACCCATTTTTCTCCAGGTATTTTTTTAATCATACAGCATCGTTTTAGATTGAATTGTGTAAACAACTGAAGTAGCAAGCGTAAATTTTTGTTTCCTAAAAAGCCACTCTATAAATATAAAATAAATTTTTGCTAACCCGGCAGCATTTTTATGAAATCTTCTTCGCTTATTATTTTTATCGTTTGTATTTTTTTTGCTTTTTCAAATTTGCTGCCAGCATCATCGCCCACTACAAGGTAGTTTAATTTGCTGCTTACACCACCAACAATTTTACCGCCATTTTCTTCCACCATAGTTTCTGCATCACTTCTCTTTAGTTTAGCCAATGTACCGGTAAATAAAAATGTTTGCCCGGCAAGTGTGTCATTTATTGCTTCCTGCTTTTTTTGATTTTTTAATGATACGCCTAATGCTTCCAGCCTTTGCAACATCTGCAAATTTTTATGGTCTTT
>JBGSIG010000866.1:0-3987 GCA_041742655.1 Ferruginibacter sp.
CAGTTGGCCATGTGCCGCAGTCATTTATAGACAGGTGGCAAAGCAGGCCTGTTTCCATTACGGTACTTGAAAACACAATTATTAAAAAGTGATGGTTACCGCCGGTTAGAAGTGGACCGACAGACCGGCGCCAAAAATTTACTAGCATATGATGGCTGATACAATTTTACTGGGCGTACTATTAATTTGTCTATTTTTATTTCTACTTTACGTCGCCATAGAACCACGCAAATTTTCTAAAAGAAAAATTATTTTATTCGTTACGATTTTCTCGGTTGCAATTATATCACTTTTTAGCTTCACTGGTTTTAAAAAACTAAACTCCGACATCGCCCGCATTATTAAGAACTCAAGTACAAAGATGCCAGCCGAAGCATATTCACTGCTTTTCAAAAACCCAATCGATAGTTGCTTGACAATTATTAATTTCAAAGACCAGGTTATCCCTAAAGTAGATTGCTGTATTTGGATGGAGGTGAAACTATGCCCCGCTGAGTTGACACGAATATTAAAATTGAAGAATTATCAATCGGCGGCTTACATTCAATCCGATTCACTACACTTACTTCAGCAATTTAGCAAAAGGCCTGTTTGGTGGACACCACAAATTTTAGGAGATACTATTATTAAATTAAACGTTCTATTTGACAACAAAAATCAGCAATCACTATTTTTTGCAAGAGACAGTTCCCACGTTTACCTATGTGACCAGGCATTATAGACTGCCAGTACGAAACGGCTGGCACTGCAAATTTCTGACAAATGAAAAACTTAAAAACCTATAAAAAATATAAATAGCAATGTCCACGCAATCCCGTAAAAAATTCATACAACAAATTGGGCTTACTGGATTTGCTTTGTTGACACAACAGATAAATGCATTTAGCAAAGACCAACCGTATCAGTTGTTGAAAAGCAGTGACGAAAACGTTATCTATTATGAAAAAGGCGCCGTAGAATACGAAAGTCTGCGCAAAGGTTTTAATAAAAGAATTGATAAATACCCACAGGTGATTGCCCTTTGTAAAAATTCAGATGGTGTAGCGGAAGCGTTGAAATATGCCAAAGTAAATAATCTGCAATTAGCCATTAAAAGCGGCGGCCACAGTATGGAAGGTTTTAGCTGCATCAACGGGGGCATGGTTATAAATTTGTCGCTGCTTGATAAATTAGCATTCAGCGAAAATGATACAATCACGCTGGGACCAGCCTGCACATTAAAAAAGATTTATGAAACTATCATACCAAAGGGCAAATATCTTTCGGGCGGTAGTTGCCAGAGTGTGGCCATTGGAGGATTAACACTCGGTGGCGGGTACGGTTTAATGAGTAGAAATTTTGGATTGACCTGCGATAGCCTGGAGGAAGCTACACTGGTAACCACAGACGGTAAAATAGTTAGCACAAATGATGACCCTGAACTTCTATGGGCCTTGAAAGGTGGCGGCAATGGCAATTTTGGAATAGTAACGCAAATGAAATTTAAATTGCAAACTGCGCCGGCAACAATGCAGAGCTATAAATTCAGGAATAAAAATGCAGGCATCAATACTGCTAAAGAAATCTGCAGGCAATGGTTTACACTTTCAAAAAATTTACCCAACACCTGCTTTTCTGCATTTATTTTTAATGGTAGAACTACTTACATTTTATTAACCAATATCGATAAAAACAATTCGGCTGTAACTGCCTTCATCAATACATTTAAAACATCTTCCACGAGCTTTTCACAAGGAAAAAGATTACCCTTGGGCCAGGCCCTTAAAGCATATTATGCATCAGCAAAACCCGTGACATTTAAAAATGCAAGCGCGGGATTGTACAGAAGTTTTGATGAAATAGAATCGATCATTGAAGAAGTTTTTACATTGATAAAAAAGAAACCCGGCATTTTATACCAGGTAAACACGCTTGGCGGAAAAATACAATCACCAGTATTTGAAGAGAGCTCCTCCTTTGCACATCGCGATTGTCATTATTTTTCTGAACTGCAGGCTTATTGGGATTCAAATGCTGCAACTGATAAATTTTTAAAGCAGTTTGAATTAATACAACAGCAATTTTCTATTGCAGGCATTAAATCGCAGTATAGAAACTATCCTGACATTAATTTCACGGATTGGGCTCAACAGTATTACGGCAAGCATTTAGATCGCCTGTTAGCTGTAAAGAAAAAATATGACCCTACTAATATTTTAGGAGGTGTGCAAACGTTGACAGTTTAAACTTACTTAAAAATGATAGAAACGGAACGGCTTATTTTGAAGCCACTTACATACGGGCAGTTGGTAAAATATATTAAATGCGACAATTCCCTGGAGACAGAATTAAATTTGAATGAGACATCACGGGTAATTTCACCTGCACTGAAAGAGGCATTGGAACAAACGATTTTACCAAACGTAGCAGACACCAATAAAAACTACCTGTTCTCAACGCTTTGGACAGCCATTTCAAAAACAGAAAACAAAATGATTGGCGACTTATGTATAGTTGGAGAACCAAACGCAGATGGTGAAATAGAAATCGGTTATGGAACTTACGAGGAATTTCAACGCAAAGGTTACATGACAGAGTTTGTAACCGGAATGATTGTTTGGGCTAAAACACAACCGATGGTACAATCAATAATTGCTTCTACGGATAAAACAAATGCCGCCTCTTTTAAAGTGCTAAAAAATAACAATTTCATTAAAATTGGGGAGACGGAAACGTTATTCAATTGGCAACTTAAATTGCAGTAGCACAAAAAATGATTCACGGGAAGAACAACGAACGGCTAACATTGAATTAGCAAATCCAGTCATCAGCTTCAGCATAGTACCAATAAAAAATGTCCCCGGTAAAGGGACATTTTAAAAATTTCCTGAAAACGTGAAATTTATTTTTTTCTATTGGTGGTTTAAGCTAAACACATTTATTGGGAATGTGTTTTTAAATTGTTTTCTTTTTTACCGGGTGTTGGTTTTTCGTTAGGGTTCGGATCATTTTTTTTGGTTAATCGGATTTGGTTATTTTCGTCAGGATTTGGATGTTGGTTCTTTGGTTAATCGGATTGTTGGTTCTTTGTTTAGGATGTTGGTTTGGGTCTTTTTAGGATAATTGGTTTTTAATAGTGTTGTTTGCTTTTCTGATGTAAAAATGCACCGATTTAGCTTGTTATTTATTATTTTTCGATTAATAAACCCATTATTTCGACGAATGGTGAAAAATGCCCGTTTTGGTAAATCATTGAGTGGCGAAGGCCAGCAACGTTAAACGCAGTTAAGTACAAGATGGGATCTTAAGCAAAACAATGTCCCGGTTAAGATTGTTACCAGGCATAATAAAGCGCACAACCCTATTCCGGATATGCCGGAAGTTTGCAAATGTTTCGAAAAATATCTACATTAAAATATGCTTTTATAAACCTGGTGTAATGGATAACAGTAACGTTAAAATTTTTCGAAATTACAAGGAGGTTAGGTACCGAGTTTGGTTAACAAGTTACGAAGCCAGGCGAAGCGGAACAATGGTAAAAAAGATAGTCATGAAATATGCATTGATACCCGTTATGCTGTTATGTTTTATTTCCTGTAAAAAAGAAAAGGGAGATGAGATGCCGGGAGAAATAACTGTGCCTTATTCAGAAGCATCTTACCAGGTGGTATTTACGCTAAACTGGCAATCGCCACAATTTGCCATACCGCCAAATGTTCATGTAACTACATTGGTAGGAATGGTGCATTCGAAAGACACAGCATTATGGAGCCTGGGATCACATGCAAATAAAGGCCTTGAAGATGTGGCCGAGATTGGAAATACGGTAGCCATTAATGTTGAGTTAGATGCTATCCTTAGTAGCGGGAAAGCACTTTCTAAATTTATGATATCACCGCCGCCTGTTACAGGTAGTGCAGAAACTATATTAGATTTCAATACGGCTTTCACCTGCTTTAGTTTCGCTTCTATGATCGCTCCTTCACCGGATTGGTTCATGGGTATACA
>JBGSIG010000867.1:0-8368 GCA_041742655.1 Ferruginibacter sp.
GGCTGTACGCAATCAAACTACTTATATCGGAAATATTTCAGTTAATAAAAATGTGGCTTTTTTTAAAGCAGCTACAGAAAAGCCAATGCCTGATTTTTACATTCCGTTTGAAAAATTAAACGGCGCGACAGATGGTGAAAGGGTAGTGGCTAAATTGATAAAATGGGACAAAGCAGATAAAAAGCCCGAAGGTGAAATAGTGAGCATACTAAAGGCCGAAGACGTGAATGATATGGCCATGAAGGAGATATTAATTGAGGCCGGGTTTCCGTTGACATTTGAAAAAATAGTGTTGGACGAAGCGGCGAAATTATCAGAAACCATCACCCGTGAAGAAGTAAAAAAGCGAAAAGACTTCCGGGATATTTTAACCTTTACAATTGACCCTGTTGATGCCAAAGATTTTGATGATGCCATTTCTATTCGAAATTTAGACAATGGCAATTACGAAATTGGCGTACACATTGCAGACGTAAGCCATTTTGTAAAACCTGACAGTATTTTAGATAAGAGCGCTTACGAAAGAGCCACCAGCGTGTATTTGCCGGATAGGGTAAACCCGATGCTTCCCGAAAAAATAAGCAACGAGTTGTGTTCACTGCGTCCTAAAGAAGATAAATATACTTTCTCTGTGGTGTTTCAAATAACCAATCGAGGTGAGATAAAACACAAATGGATTGGCAGAACAATTATACACAGCGACCATAGATTTACTTATGAAGATGTGCAAACAATTATTGATACAAAAGATGGCGTGCATCACAAAGCTGTGTTGCTGTTGAATAACCTGGCGCAAATTTTTCGTAAAGAAAGATTTGAGGCGGGTGCCATCAATTTTTCATCGCAGGAAGTGCGTTTTAAACTGGATGAAAACAGCAAGCCCATCGGCATTGTAATTAAGGAGAGCAAAGATTCACACAAACTGGTAGAAGAATTTATGTTGCTGGCCAATAGAGCCGTTGCCGAGTACGTTTCTAAAATAAAAATCAACCAGGAGCCGGTACCTTTTCCATACCGCATACATGATACTCCGGACGACGAAAAATTAAAACCATTTGCTGCATTTGCAAAAAAGTTTGGCTACACATTCGATATTCACGACGAGGCGGCTGTAGCTAAATCATTCAATAATTTGCTGAAAGATGTAAATGGTAAACCCGAACAACATGTGTTGGAACAATTGGGCATTCGTACTATGGCCAAAGCGGTTTATACATCAAAAAATGTGGGCCACTATGGTTTGGGATTTGAACATTATTGCCATTTTACGTCACCCATTCGCCGTTACCCCGATGTGATGGTACACCGTATTTTGCAGGAATGCCTTGACAAGGCATTGAAGCCCGATAAAAAAATGGATGAAAAATGCAAGCATTGCAGCGATAAAGAACGCAAGGCAATGGAAGCAGAAAGGGCATCTAACAAATATAAACAGGTAGAGTTTATGCAGGATTACCTGGGTGAAGAATTCGATGGCATCATTAGCGGTGTAGCCAGTTTCGGCTTTTTTGTAGAAACTGTATTGCATAAATGCGAGGGTATGGTTACGGTAAGAGACCTTAGTGAGTATGATGAGTTTAAACTGGATGAGGCCGACTATTCATTGGTGGGATTGCGAACCGCAAAAAAATTCAGGATGGGGGACGCCGTGAAAATAAAGGTTGTAGCGGCCAACTTAGAAAAACGTCAACTGGATTATCATTGGGTGCAGAACGATGACAGCACTTTATTGAATGCAGGTAAAGCAAAACATGCTGCTAAAAAGAAAAAATAATTATAAATTTTAAATGGTTGCTTTAGGTTTTTACGCTCAGCAATTTTTATCCAGCTATTCCTCTTTATGCACTCTTTTTTAGAACTTTCTAAATTGTTTCAGGAAAAATTTGACACCCGTCATTTTCCAATGCATACGCCTGCGTTGTACGATCCTGCACAATATATTTTGCAATTGGGCGGTAAAAGAATAAGGCCAGTATGCGTTTTAATGGGCAACGAATTGTTTGGCGATATTATTCCAGATGCCTATCATGCCGCTACCGCCATTGAACTGTTTCATAATTTTAGTTTGATACACGATGATATTATGGACAAAGCACCCATGCGCAGGGGTATGGAGACGGTACATCAAAAATACGGTGAATCAACTGCCTTGCTTGCAGGCGACGTGATGTTTGTAAGAGCTTATGAATACCTGAATAAAATAGGCATAAATAACCTGCAAAAAGTATTGTATTTATTTAATGAAACAGCCGCTGCCGTATGCGAGGGCCAGCAACTGGATATGGACTTTGAAAAAAGGCCTGCTGTTGGTTTGGAGGAATATGTAAACATGATAACGCTTAAAACTTCGGTGCTACTTGCTGCCAGCCTGCAACTGGGTGCCATACTGGGTGGAGCCAGTGAAGGCAACCAGCATCATTTATACGAGTTCGGAAAAAATCTTGGTATTGCCTTCCAGGTGCAGGACGATTACCTGGATGTTTTTGGGGACCCCGAAAAATTTGGCAAACAGGTAGGTGGCGATATTCTTTCCAATAAAAAAACATTCCTGACTATACATGCTATGGCAACAGCTTCGCCGGAACAATTGAGTTTACTGGAACAATTGATGCAGGGTAATAGTGCTGACAAAGTTGAGCAAGTGATGCAAATATTTAAAGACTGCAAAGTAGATGAATGGGCGCACCAGTTGAAAGAAAAATATCTTCAAACTGCGTTGCAACACCTGGAGGATACCGCTGTGCTTTCTGTTCGCAAAAAATCTTTGTCGGAGTTGGCGGCTTTCCTGATGCAACGGGAATATTAGAAATGCCTGTAAGGCGGACATGATGAAAGCAAAACCTAAATTAGTGAAACAACACACCAAAGGGCAATGTCAATAGTCTAATAAAATATATCAGCCCTTTGTGGTTTGTAACTGGCTAAATGAATCTTAACGCTAAATTAGTTACATCCCTTCGGGATTTTGAAGCGTGAAAGGCTGAAATGATTCCAGTAAATTGAAACTCAGAAGAGTTGATATTTCAACAATTCGGCGTTCGTAACTCAATGACAGTCATCTACGGGAATATAATGGCTGCAAGGATTGTATAACTATTGTAAAATATAAATTGGTAATAAAATATTTACACCACCTCTGCATTTTAAAGCCTGAAAGGCTGTCATGATTATAGTAAATCGATGAGTTTATTACGCTAAACCCCGAAGGGGTTATATTTTTATTATCCATCTACTAAATTTATTATTATGTCAGGAACATTTTTGCAAATTTATATACAGGTTGTGTTTGCTGTAGAAGGCAGAGAGAACTTAATTAGCCATCATTTAAGTGTGGAGTTGCATAAATATATGGCTGGCATAATCAAAGGCAAAAATCAAAAATCTATTATTGTCAATGGTATGCCCGATCATATACTTGCATTTGTTGGATTAAAACCGTCTATGGCTATAACTGATTTGGTTAGAGACATACAAAATAATTCATCAAACTTTATCAATGACCATAAATGGGTAAAAGGAAAATTTGGATAGCAGGAGGGCTACGGTGCTTTTTTCTTACTCTCATTCTCATATTGAAAAAGTATACAATTATATATTTGTAACCAGCATTTTCATCATAAAAAGAAAACATTCCGGCAGGAGTACCTTGATTTTTTAACTGCTTTCGAAATTACCTATGATGAGAAATATTTGTTTGAATGGTATGACTAAATGTTGATGCCATTCCTCCTGAGTCCGAATTATTTGAAATAATTCTCTGCTATAATCATTGAACGCCTTTGAGCATGCCATTAAGTTAAGAAAATATATCATCCCTACGGGGTTTATAAATAACTAAATTAATTTTAAGTCAATAATCATTACATCCCTTCGGGCTTTTAAAGCCTGAAAGGATGAAATACTTATAGAAGATCAACAAATTTACTCAGTAAAACTCCGAAAGGGTGATATTCTAAATATCAGGTATCCTTTACTTAATGATATTGCCCTTTGGTGCTAAATCCTAAACACCAAAAAATAAAATGTAATTTTTTAAACATAAAAGCAAGTATCACAAATAGCAATTTACTCTCCTTTGAAATTCTAAATATTTATTATCAAATCAATTTTATTAATTATTTTGGCGACCAATACCTGTTAACCTAAAAAATAAGCATGTCTACATCTTTATTCAGAACAAAGAAGATTGAAAGTATTTTAGCCGAAGGCAGTGACGATACTCATGGCGACGGATTAAAGCGGGTACTTTCAATGAAAGACCTTACTTTTTTTGGTATCGCAGCCATTTTGGGTGCAGGAAGCTTTAGCAGTCTAGGTGGCGCGGTTTTTCACGGTGGCCCCGGGGTGGTTATTTTATTTGTAATTACAGCCATTGCCTGCGCATTTACAGCCTTTTGTTATTCTGAATTTGCAAGTCGCATACCCGTTGCCGGTAGCGCCTATACTTATGCTTATGCATCCTTTGGCGAATTGTTTGCATGGATCATTGGCTGGGCATTGATCATGGAATATTCTATTGGTAATATCTATGTGGCCTATAGCTGGAGCGATTATTTTACTTCTTTCCTCGATAAAATTGGCGTACATATTCCGCAATATTTATCTACCAGTTATATGGAAGTAAAGCATGCCATGGCGGATGGCAGCACTAACCCGGACGTGCTGGAGGCATTTAATAAAGCGCCGGTTTTTGGTAGCTTAAAAATCATTTTTGATTTGCCTGCATTCATAATAAATATTTTAATCACTATGCTGGTGTACCGCGGTATAAAAGAGAGCCGCAATTTTAGCAATTTGATGGTAATACTGAAAATGCTTGTAGTTGTCCTGGTGATTATTGTAGGTGGGTACTTTGTTTTTTCAAACGGGCTTACACCTAACTGGACGCCTCCGAACGACGAAGGGGTAAAAGCTTTTATGCCCAATGGATTTAGTGGAGTAATGGCGGCAGTAAGCGGTGTTTTCTTTGCCTACATTGGTTTTGATGCGGTTAGTGTATTGGCAGAAGAAAGTAAAAATCCACAACGTGATCTTCCAAGAGGAATGATCTTGTCGCTCGTAATTTGTACTGTCGTGTACATTTTACTTACCCTTGTGTTAACCGGTGCAGTTAATTACAGAAACTTCCAGGGAGTGGGCGATCCACTGGCCTTTATTTTTGAAAGACAGAATCTTAATGTAGGCTGGATGCAGTTTTTTGTGGCTATTGCAGCAGTGATTGCCATGACAAGCGTATTGCTGGTTTTTCAAATGGGGCAACCCCGTATCTGGATGAGTATGAGCCGTGATGGTTTGATGCCACCAGTATTTCAGAAGATACATCCTAAGTACAAAACCCCGTCTTTTGCTACAATTATTACCGGCCTTGTAGTAGGCATACCAATATTATTTACCGACAAAACTTTTGTATTAGATTTTACCAGTATTGCCACCTTGTTTGCTTTTGTATTGGTGTGCGGTGGGGTATTACTAATACCAAGAAAAGAAAAACAGCCGGGCAAATTTCATCTTCCTTTTATTAATGGGCAATACATTTTTCCTTTGATTGTGATAGGAGCACTCCTGATGGCCCATGGTTTATCTACCAGCTATTTTAAAGATATGTTCAACTTTGATTTTAGTGGCAATGAAGAATACAACAGCGGTAAAATCAGTTTTATGGATGTTGCCACTCCTAATATCACGCTAATCATTTTTTGGGCATCTGCAATTTTACTTGCGGCAGTGACTTTTGTAAAGAAATATTCTCTAATCCCTTTGATGGGCCTCATCACCTGCACGTACCTGCTAACCGGAATGACAAAAGATAACTGGGCATGGTTTATTGGTTGGCTGTTAATCGGGCTTGTAATTTATCTTTTGTACGGGTATAAGAAAAGCAAATTAAGCCCCTTGTCTCCGCCGCGGCGGAGAACTTAGGATGTGTTTGTAATATTAATTCGAGGGCATTTTAATTTTATTTGTTCCCAAAAATCTGGTTTTAGTATAACTGTATCATTGTTCTGATTTTATCTCTAAGTATCACAAAAGAGATAATCGTTTCGCCAGGGCTTGATGACAAAAGAAATAATGCTGAACCGGAAGAACAAAAAATCAGTAAAGAAATAATGTGCCGCTCCCTCTTCTGCACCGAGCGTAGCCGAAGTGAGGAGAGCGGAGAAGGAGGGTGAGGTAACTACCCTAACTTTGCCGTCACAATAAAATTGAAATGAAATACGAACCCGGCGATAAGATAATAGTGTTGCTCACCAACGAGGAAGGAAAAGTGGTGGAGCTAATGAATGAAAAAATGGTGATGATTGAGGTGAAAGGTGTTAGATTCCCTGCCTATATGGACCAGATTGATTTTCCTTATTTCAATATGTTTTCGCAGAAGAAACCCGTTGAAAAAAAGAAGGTGTATGTTGATAACCTGGCAAAGGAAAAAGTTAATACAAAAACGAAAGTTGCCGATGGTATGTTCATTTTCTTTATGCCTGTGTTTGATAAAGATGTATTTGATGATGATGTGGTAGAGAAACTAAAAATATATCTTATCAACCAAACTTCTACTGCTTTTTCTTTCAACTATAATGTATTAATTAATGGTGAAAGCAGTTTTCAATTGAAGAATGTGATTGAACCGCTGCACGAATTTTATTTGCATGACGTAAATTTTGAAGACCTTAGTGATAATCCACGTTTTGATGTAGAGTTTTCTTTGGTTACTCCTGATAAAAAGAAAGCGCCTTATTATGAAACATCTTTGAAATTAAAGGCAAAACAATTATTTAAAAAAATTGAAGAAATAAAACTAAAGAACGAACCAACTTTTTCCTACACGCTATTTGACGAGTACCCGGATAAAGTTGATGAAGAAAAGGTTGATTTGGGTAAACTTGGCAATGCAGGCTACCGGGTGTATGATGCATCCCGGGTAAAAGAAAATCTGCAGCCTCCCCGCACAGTTGTTGACCTACACATAGAAAAATTAGCAGATAGCTGGAAGCACCTCAGCAATTTTGAAATACTCACCATTCAGTTAAAAGCGTTTGAGAAATTTTACGATCTCGCCGTCGCTCATCATCAATCCTCTTTAATAATTATTCATGGTGTGGGCGTTGGAAAATTAAGGGACGAGATTCACGATATCTTAAAAAGCAAAAGAGAAGTAAAGAGCTTTGTAAATCAATACAATTCCAGCTATGGGTATGGAGCCACCGAAATTTATTTTGCTTATTGATATAATTTTTCCCTTCCTAATGCCACAAAATCACTACATTGTTCTTCAATCACAGGCATGAGAGCGTTTACCCTTTTAATAACTGGTTTAGTGTTGTTATCCGCAACATCCAGGGCGCAACAGGCAAAAAAATCCCTGCTGTACAATTTGGTGAATCAGCAGCGCCGAAGCCTGAAACTAATATCTTCAACAGTCTTATTTAAGGAAACAAACAACCCGGCTGCGGCTAGTGTAAATGATATTATATCCAACAAGATTTTATTAACGTTAGACAGTCGTGCTGCAATGAAGATATTTACTGGCAAGCCTGTCACCATTTCACTGTCAGTTCCTTCAGGCAAAGGATTTAGCTGGCAACTGGAATTGGTGCAACAGGATATCAATACCAGCCATAATTTTTCATTTGGCACCATCGATGCAAAGGGCACTCAACATAAAAATTCTGATAAGCAGGGCGTTCATTACCGGGGTTACATTAAGGGAGACCCAGCTTCCTTTGCTTCTTTCAGTTTTTTTGCCAGTGGAGAGGTAATGGGTATTTTTTGTAATAAAGATGGCAACTATACCATTGGTAAATTAAACAATGCAGATGTAAATTATATCTTATATAACAACAAAGATCTAAAGGTTGCTATTCCTTTCAATTGCACTGCCAAAGAAACACCTCTATCACCCGTCGCCAGAAAAAAAGAAACATTAAAAATGCCATTATCTGATGGGCTGCTATCACTCTCCTGTAAAAAAATAAGCATGTATTGGGAAGTTGACTATAAATTATTCCATAATAATTTTAGTGATGATACAGTGGCTACCCAAAATTATGTGTCTGGTGTTTTTAACCAGGTGGCAACCATGTATCAAAATGAAGGTGTACAAATTGAACTAAGAAATAGCAATATATGTACAGAGGCGGAGCTATACAACACCTCTTCGGCCAATGCAGCCCTTGATGCCTTTAGAACCCGATGGAATATGCTGAACAATGAGTTTAAAGGTGATTTGGCAATGCTTATTGACGGCATGCCATCCAGTAACGGCGGTGTAGCTTATTTGCAGGAGAACGGCCTTTGCAATCGTAACTATGCTTTTGGTTATAGCGATGTGTACGGAGCCTATAGTAATGTGCCTGTTTACAGTTGGGATGTG
>JBGSIG010000868.1:0-9892 GCA_041742655.1 Ferruginibacter sp.
GGCTGGTATCATTTCTTGGTTACGAATAATAATAATATCACCTTTTTTTAGATGAGTGGCAGGAATGTTTTTTTCAACACCATGCTGCAGCACAGTTACGCCGAGGGGGAAATACGATTTATAATCCCTGTCGAACGAAAAAGCATCGTAGGTTTTATTTTGAAACCACCTGCCGATCAACATAAAAAAAACAATACCGGTGCCTGAATCCAAATAGCCTGCACCCTGCCCTGAAATGATTTCATAATAACTCCTGGCGAAAGTTACAATTATTGCCAGGGCTATTGGCGCATCGATGTTTAAAAACCTTTGCCGAAGGCCCTTCCACGCTGAAATAAAGATAGAAGATGCACTAAAAAATAAAACGGGTATTGATAAAAATAAAATTACCCAGGTAAAAGTTAACTTCAATCCGGCCTGCTCAATATTACCGCCGGAAAAATATTCGGGGAAACTTAGCATCATGATATTGGAAAAACAAAAGCCTGCTATTCCAATTTGATAGATCTGTTTTTTATTATAAACCGTGGCTTTTTTTTGTGTGCTATCTTTTAAACTGATAGTGGGTTCATAGCCTATAAAGGCCAATAGTTCCACCACCTTGCGTAGTGAAATTTGTACCGGATCGAAAATTATAAATGCTTCTTTGCGTTGAAAATTTGCCTGGGATTTTATGATGCCCGGCTCAACACGATGCAAATTTTCCAGCAGGAATATGCAGGAAGAACAATGCATTTGGGGCAATTGAAAAGTAACGTTCACCTGGGTATCGCTGCTAAACTGTGCCAGCTTTTTTGCCGTACCGGCGTCATCAAGATAAGCAAACCTTTCGCTTACAAATTTTCCTTTTGCTTTTATACCCGGCGTTTTATCAAAATTGTAATAATTGCAAAGATTATTTTCGCTCAGCAAAAGGTACACCTGTTTGCATCCCTGGCAACAAAAAAATTTGTCGTCTAAAGCAACTTTTTCATCGCATTGTTCACCACAATGAAAACAGTTATCTGGTATTTCTTTTTTTTGTTTTATACAATTTGTATTTAAATGTGCGGCAACATTAAGTGTACAAAATTGTGGTAAGTTTTTTTTTAGCGGGGTGATGGGGATCAAAGAAAGGTATGATATTAATCATCGTACATTACCAACGTGTTGCAGCGCATAATGAAAAACACACGTGGTTTATTTGCTTCACAATGAGGCCGTCGGCTATTCCCGCTCAAAAAGCCACTTGAATGGGCGCCTCGGAGTTTCGTGCTGAAGATTAAATTTAACAATGCTGTTTTTTTGAATATAGGCAACTGCTTCCTCGACAGAATCTGTTACCAAAAATAAATCGGTGTCTTCAGGCGATATGGTTTGCTCACGCTTTAGCACTTCTATATGCGCCAATAAATCCTTGTGAAACTCAGTGTCGAAAATAACAATAGGGAATTGATGAATCATTTTTGTTTGAATCAATGTTAGTGCTTCAAAATATTCATCGAGTGTGCCAAAACCGCCGGGCATAACCACAAATGCGTAAGAATATTTTAGCAACAACGTTTTGCGCACGAAGAAGTATTTTATGTTCACCCATTTATCAAGGAAAGCATTATGCTGCTGTTCGTGTGGCAACACAATATTGCAGCCAACACTTCTGCCGCCTGCTGCCTTTGCTCCTTTATTGGCGGCTTCCATAATGCCGGGCCCACCGCCTGTCATAATGGTAAAGCCAAGCCGTGCAATGCTTGTAGCCAGTTCTTCTGTTTTGTCGTAGTAGGGATGCCCATCTTTAAAGCGGGCCGAACCAAATATAGTAACGCAGGGCCCCGTAAAATGCAGTGCCCTGAACCCTTTTATAAATTCAAACAGTACACTCAGGGCAAACCTGAAATCTTTTAATCGGCTTTGCGGTCCTGCTAAAAATTTAATCTCTTCTGGTGTTGCTGCGTTCTTATGTTCTTCTTCCATTATTATTAATTCTTATCAAACGTAGGGGATTTTTTTGGGGCGGCAAAATTGCGGATTGGTGTTTTTCTTCTATTGTACCCCTTATTGATTGGGGTACAATGTCAATTAAAATTGATTTTGAAGCAAATGACAATGCGTTTATATTTGCAATCCGTTTGGGGGATTAGCTCATCTGGTAGAGCGCAAGCATGGCATGTTTGAGGTGACCGGTTCGATCCCGGTATCCTCCACGTTTACAAAGGCAGTTACTACTGAAGTAATTGCCTTTTTTATTTCTTCTGCGCAACAAATTTTCTACTAAAGAAAAGTGGTATATAGTTTCTAATTCTACTCTTTTGATGACTACTAATACTTTATTCAAATCAAAAGACAGGGAAACAATTATAGTGGAACCATAAGTCTCGCTTTAAAGCCTCTATCCTGGTTTAAATAACTTTATTTTAAGGTACTTGTAGCTACTTAAAACGTATTTTTTTGAACTTTCGCTTGTATTGGTTTAAAATTATTTCTATATTGGTACTATGAATACCGATAAGCCAACTAAAATAAACCAACTTTTAGCCAGTACCCCACCAGGGGTAGTACTGTTGTCGGGCTGGTTAAAAGAACAGGGCTATAGTGCCGATCTTATAAAAAGATACAGAAAAAGCCGCTGGTTTAAGTCTATAGGTACAGGGGCGGTTATACGCTTCAATGATAAGGTAAGCTACGAGGGAGCAATATATGCTTTACAGCAGCAGGCTGGATCAACAGTGCATCCGGGAGCAAGGACGGCTTTATCATTACTGGGCAAAACTCATTATTTAGAATTATCAACATTATCTGTAACAATCTTTGGCGGCAAGAAAGAAAGCCTGCCTGTTTGGTTTAAAAACCATGATTGGCAAGTAAAAATAAATTACTATCAAACTTCATTTCTTCCGGCACATTTAGGCCTTTCAAGAATAGAGTTAAAAAACTTCTCAATAAAAATATCGGGTGCAGAACGGGCAGTAATGGAATGTCTTTACCTGGCTCCCGAAAAACAAGAGCTAATGGAGTGCTATGAACAAATGGTAGGGCTTAATAATGCAAGGCCGGTTCAGGTTCAGGAATTGCTTGAAAAATGTGAATCTATAAAAGTAAAAAGGCTGTTTCTTTATATGGCCGAAAAAGCAGGCCACCAGTGGTTTGAATTGCTGCAATTAGATAAAATAGTTTTAGGTACCGGAAAACGCAGCATTGTAAAAAATGGCGCATATTCAGCAAAATATAAAATAACAGTACCTAAGGAATTGTACGATCATGACAAACGAATCATATAAAAAGCAAGTTTCACTTTTATTATCTATTCTGCCAGAAGTGGCAAAAGAGCATTTTTTTGCATTGCATGGTGGAACCGCCATTAATCTTTTTGTTCGTGATATGCCCCGGTTATCCGTAGACGTAGACCTTACCTACATTCCTGTTGAAGACAGGCTGAATTCACTTGAAAATATTACTTCGGCTCTTGAAACCATTAAAGCAAACATAGAAAGAGTTATTCCAGGAGTTACAATTCAACACAAAAAAGAGGCCGGTAAGCTACAGGTATCTTTTAAAGGTTCAGTTGTAAAAATAGAGGTTAATCTTTCTGGAAGAGGAGTATTACAAAATCCCGTAAAAATGAACTTGTGCACCAAAGCGCAAAATGAATATGAAGTGTTTTGTGCAATAGATGTAGTACATATTGGGCAATTATATGGAGGAAAAGCTTGTGCTGCATTAGACCGTCAACACCCAAGGGATCTATTTGATGTAAAATATTTATTGGAAACCCACGGATTTTCAGAAGAAATAAAAGAAGGATTATTTTTTCGCCTGATAAGCGGCGAGCGGCCAATCAATGAAGTTTTATTTCCAAACTTTCAAGACCAACGCCTGGCAATGGCCAATCAATTTAAAGGAATGACCAGTGAAAAATTTACGTATGAAGAATACGAACAGGTCAGAGAAAAGTTAGTCAAAACTATTCACCAAAGTATAACTTCAGCCGATAAAGCATTCCTTTTAAGTTTTAAGAATTTGGCACCGGATTGGAGTATTTACAATTTTGAAAGATTTCCAGCGGTGGCATGGAAAATACAAAATCTGCAAAAACTTAAAGACAATAACCCGGCAAAACATCAGCAACAATTTGAAAATTTGGCAAAGAAATTGAATACCATTTAAACAATAGCATTAGTCTTTTGGTAAATTAGTCTCTATGCATTTATGTGGTAAGCTTGCGCCCTTGTTGGCGTTTTGCTTTTTCAACCATGGCCTGCCGGGAAAGTTTTGTTCTTTTAATTTTATGATTTTAATACCTACAACGGCAAGAGAGGCTTGCCTGAGAAGCTTTTATGTAGGAGACCCAGAGCAGAAGAAGTTAAAATATTTTAAGAGCGGGTGTAAGATAAGCGTAGCTCTTTTATACGTCGGGGTTTCACAGAAGGTTTATTATAATTGCAAGCTTGTTGGGTGAAAACCCCGCCGGGACAAATACGGGGAATTAGCTCAGTTGGTAGAGCGCTTGCATGGCATGCAAGAGGTCACCGGTTCGAATCCGGTATTCTCCACTAAAGAATCTCACCAATCGTGGGATTTTTTTATGCCACCATGTTTTTTGTTTACATACAAAATTCAGTAGGTTCAGATAAATATTATATCGGTAGTTGCGCAGACCAATCAACAAGAATTAATCAGCATAATACTGGAAGAAATGTTTCCACCAAGCATGGTTTGCCATGGGTAATTAAATACACCGAGCAATTCGAGGCACGAACAGAGGCGTTGAGAAGAGAAAAGGAAATTAAAAATAAGAAAAGTATAAAATATATTGATTGGTTGATTAGTTCAGTCGGATAGAGCGTCCCGAAAGCATTCGGGAAGGTGACCGGTTCGATCCCGGTATCCTCCACCACTTCAAAAGGCAGTTTCAGTAAACGTGATTGCCTTTTTCATTTGACACCAGTACTTTTTTCAAATGGGTGTTAATATTTCACTGCAACTTTTGTAACACAACTTCCCGTTTCAATGTATCATCTTTGCATCATCTAAAAAAATACAATGGAAATATTGGGTTATGCATTGGCAGCATTGGTGGGTATTTCGTTGGGCTTAATTGGCGGCGGAGGTTCTATCCTTACCGTTCCAATTCTTGTTTATGTGTTGGGGGTAAACCCTGTTTTGGCCACTTCTTATTCGTTGTTTATTGTAGGTGCCACTTCAATGGTTGGGGCAATTAATAACTACCACAAAGGGTTTGTGCATCTTAAAACTGCTTTGGTTTTTGGAGTGTCTTCTATTACCACCGTATTTATAACCAGGAAAATAATAATGCCGAAAATTCCATCGGTGATCATCAATTCGGGAAATATTCATATTACCCAGGCGGTGGCTACTATGGTGGTTTTTGCTGTATTGATGCTGGTGGCAGCCATTGCAATGATACTTGAAAAGAAAGAAGTGATTGGTAAAAAAGATAACGGTGCTAAAAAGGATGTCAATATTACGAAGCTGTTTACCATTGGAGTTTTAGTAGGATTGGTGACAGGGTTTTTAGGTGCCGGTGGCGGGTTTTTATTAATTCCTGCCTTGGTTCTGGTAGTAAAAATGCCTATGAAACAGGCTGTCGGCACTTCTTTGCTGATCATTGCACTTAATTCACTCATTGGGTTCACGGGAGATATCGGGCATTTTATCATCGATTGGAAATTTTTAACCATCATTACCTTAATTGCCATGGCGGGCATATTTGCCGGTGGTTTCATTGCAAAAAAAGTGGATGGCGAAAAATTAAAAAAAGCGTTCGGTTGGTTTGTATTTGTGATGGGCATTTACATTCTTGTGAAAGAAATATTTTTTCTTTAAATGCAAGCATGCTGCAATGCAACAAATGTTACTAAGCAGGTTAAAAAGTATTGTGATATTTGCATAAGAAATAAAACAAACAATTATGACTATAGAGCAAATTTATACGGGGTGCCTTGCACAGGGTGCCTATTATATTACAAGTAATGGAGAAGCGGCTATTATTGATCCGCTTCGGGAAACAGCGCCATATATTAAAAGGCTGCAAAAAGACGGAGTAAAACTGAAGTACATTTTTGAAACTCATTTTCATGCCGATTTTGTGAGCGGCCATGTTGACTTAAGTAAACAAACGGGTGCGCCGATTATTTATGGCCCCAATGCAAGTTGTGAGTTTGAATGCGTTTCTGCATTGGATGGTGAGGTGTTTGAATTAGGTGATGTAACTATTACGGCATTGCATACGCCCGGCCATACAATGGAAAGTACCACCTATTTATTGAAAGATGAAAATGGAAAAGACCACTGTATTTTTAGCGGAGATACTCTTTTTTTGGGCGATGTTGGCCGGCCAGACCTTGCACAGAAAGCAGCGCACATGACGCAGGAGGAATTGGCTGGTTTGCTGTACGAAAGTCTGATGACTAAAATAATGCCGCTTGCAGATGATGTGATTGTGTACCCGGCGCATGGTGCCGGTAGTGCCTGCGGAAAAAATATGATGAAGGAAACAGTTGATACATTGGGCAATCAAAAGAAAATGAATTATGCGTTGAACCAACCCAGTAAGCAGGCCTTCATCAAGGCAGTTACAGATGGGCTGCTTCCACCTCCGGCCTATTTTGGTTTGAATGTAGCTATGAACAAGAAAGGGTATGAAAGTTTTGAATCTGTGTTAAACAATGGCATGAGGGCTTTAACACCGGCCGAATTTGAAGCAGCAGCCGAAAATACAGAAGCGCTAATTTTAGATACAAGGGACAATAGTAATTTTTACAAAGGGTTTATTCCACAATCAGTAAATATTGGATTGAATGGTGATTTTGCGCCGTGGGTTGGAGCATTGATTGCTGATGTAAAACAGCCGTTATTGTTGGTTACTGATGCTGGGAAAGAAGAGGAAGCAGTAACCCGTTTGAGCCGTGTTGGCTTCGATAATATTTTGGGGCATTTAGAAGGTGGCTTTGCAGCATGGCTTTCAGCAGGAAAAGAAGCGGATGTAGTTGACAGAATTTCTGCTGTACAATTTGCAAAAATTGTGGAAACCGGAAAAGATAAAATTATTGATGTAAGAAAGCAGACCGAATATGAAGCCGAACATGTGGAAGATGCATACAATAAACCATTGGCGGATATCAACGATTGGATAAAAGATATAAACCCTGAAGAACATTTTTTTATTCATTGCGCCGGTGGATACCGGAGTATGATGGCCGCATCTATTTTAGAGGCCCGTGGGTATAGAAATTTTACTGAAATTGAAGGTGGCTTTGATGCAATCAGTAAAACCAACGTTGCCAAAACAAATTTTGTGTGCCAGACTAAAATATTGAAGGTTTAAATGCATATACATGTTATTTAGTTTTGCCGTTAAGTTTAAGACGTTTTTATTTCTTTTACACCTAAACGACTTAACCTTTACGGCAAATTAATTCTTAGTTTTTTCCTATAGCATTGGGTTCAAAATCGAGAGAGACAGAATTCATGCAAAACCTTTTATGAGTGGGTGGAGGGCCATCGTCAAAAATATGACCGAGATGGGAATCGCACCTGGCGCACATTACTTCTATACGCTCCATTCCGTAACTATTGTCGGTTTTATATAACACACTATTTTTTCTAATGGGTTCAAAAAAACTTGGCCATCCGCAGGTACTTGCAAATTTAGCGGTAGACTTAAATAATATGTTACCGCACACGGCGCAGTAATAGGTTCCTTTAGTATCCTGGTTCCAATACTTGCCGGTAAACGCAGTTTCGGTGGCCTGCTCTCTCGCTACGGCATACAGTTCATTCGGCAATATTTTTTTCCATTCAGCATTAGTAACATTTAAATGTCTTGTATCTGTAGTAGAGTAGTATGGATTATTCTCGTGCCCTTTTACTGTCTTAATGTTTTGACAAGAGACGTTTGTAAAGGACAAAATAACACCTATCAATATAAATGCTGCTTTCATGCTTGTGTTTTTTCTTGTATAAATAATAGCTAAAATATAAGAAGCCCTTTTCTACGATAAAGCTATTCCTGCTTCAATTTTCCTTTAAACACTTCCCTAAACTTTTCTAACTCTGGCTGAATTACAAATTTGCAATATTGCTGCTCAGGATTTTGATTGTAATAATTTTGATGGTAGTCTTCGGCTTTGTAAAAAACAGTGTATGGAGCCACCTCAGTAACTATTGGCGTTTTATACGCTTTTGCTTTATTTAGTTTGTCGATATAGTACTGCGCCTTTGTTTTTTGCATTTCAGAATGATAAAATATTGCAGAGCGGTATTGGGGGCCAATGTCGTTGCCTTGCCTGTTTAATTGTGTAGGGTCGTGTGCAGTAAAAAATGCAGCCAACAATTCATCGAAAGATATTTTTGATGGATCGTAAATGATGTTGCATGTTTCTGCATGGCCTGTGGTGCCTGTAGTTACCTGCTGGTAGGTAGGCTTTTTTACATGCCCGCCGCTATAGCCCGAAACAACCTTTGTTACGCCAGTTAATTGTTGAAATTTTACTTCGGTACACCAAAAGCAACCTGTCGCAAAACTCGCAGTATCTAACTTGTTAGTTTTCTTTTGTTCACTAGCAATAACTTTTGTTGCATCCTTTGTATCGGCATTATCTAATTTTACCTGGGCAGTATTTCCACAACTGCTCATCATCATCATTATAAACGGGTAAATAATTTTCATCATGTTCAAATTTATAGGGTGTTAAAATACAAAATACAAACCAACACTTCCATAAACGTAAAAATTAATAAGTAGTTTTATAAGAAAGAGACAAATGCTGTTAATACGCCTCGTTTAACAAAACCTTAATACTTTGGGAAACAAAAATACGGTTTACATAAAAAGTCTAAAAGTTAACCAGTTGCCGTACCTTTCTAATGATAAGCGCCAAACTGAGGTATTTGATATTCAGGAACCGGTAATCTTTCATTAACAAAAATGTAATGGCGGGCTCTTTCAATGCGATGGCATTTTCAAAACAAGTCAGCGCTGTTTCTCGTTCGCCTGCAAAAGCATAATCAACCCCCATCCACAATTGCGACACGTATTCACTTCTTTCCTGTAAATCTTTGTAAAATTTATCCACTTCAGCCAGCAAAATTAAATTGTCATCACTGGTGTAAAATTTAATCAGGCCCATATTGCCGGCAGTTTTGGCTGCCTTTACTGCTGCTGCCTTTTCGTTAAATGACCAATGCAAACGTGAAAGGTCAGCATATCTTTCACGCTGTTGCTTATTATCATGAGCCGCCTTTTCAATTAAGTTTTTCTGAAGCTGTAGTGCTTGTTCCGCCTCATCTTTATTTGCCATTACCCGTACTTTATTTTCCTGCAAATATTCCCACATAGGGTTCACCTCGCCACCCTGGCAATAAATCTTCAGCGCTTCCTCATGATCTCCTTTTGCTTCCAGTAAAATAGCAAGCCATAGGTACACATTCGACTGGCTGGCATTAAGCCCGATTGCCCTCCGGTAAGTCATTTCCGCAGCGTGCAAATCAAAGTTCTGATAATACCAATATCCCAACGAGGCCTGTATTTCACCGGAAAAGCTGTCGAGCCCTAATGCTATATCAATATTCTTTTTGGCAAACCACAACATTTTTACTGGATCCTCGTAACCCCGAAAAGAAGACAGCAGGTAAGTGTCTGCTAAACCTGAATACCCGTTTGCAAAAGAATTATCTTTATTAACCGCCTGCTGAAAAAGGTCTCTTGCAATAAGCAGGTCAGGCTTGTTTCTGTTTTCAAGTAACATTTTTCCACGCAGGTATAAATCATACGCCTGTAGGTTTATAGTTGGGATATAATCGAGATGCTGTGTTTCTTTTTTTGAAAGCGACGTATTTAAGATTGCTGCAATAGCAAGGGCTACTTCTCTTTGAATTGAAAAAATATCATTCCCCG